>WAMZ01000063.1 GCA_015522055.1 Candidatus Geothermarchaeota archaeon | reverse complement strand
GCCCTAAGCCCAAATACTTGGCCCCCACCAGCCAACGGATATAGTGATGTCAGCTCCGCATAAACAAGCCCAGTAGTTATATAACAAATCGATGCTATTAAGAAAGCCAATGGTGAGAAGCCTCCAGCATATAATGTAACTATACCAATTGCTAAGAATACATCAGCACCGACATCCGCAAAGCCCATCGAGAAGGCTCCTAGTAAACCGATCTCACGACGCAGCCCCCTTACCTCACTCTCACCACTGGATGCCAACCCGAGACACCTCTAGGGACTAGACCCTATGTTATAGAAATATGACTCCATAGTAGTGTTTTATAAGCTAAATAATTAATGCTATATACAAAATATGCTTATCAATAAATCTATAGACTATTCAAACTTTAGATATACACATATTATTCAGACTTGCTGCTCCTCCTCCCTGGGTGATACATACTGATAATATGCATATAGAAATAGATATAATCCGAAGAAGGATACGGCATAAGTCAATATGGAGAAGACATAATACTGCTCAGGGATTACCCGGATAACCATCAAGAACGTAACTATGAAACTAAGGAACATTAATACACCGGATATCCACATCAACCTCTTATAATAATCATCGCTTCTCCTCATAATACCAACACTTTACAAAATGGTCTCCATTAACATATGTATATCCGGGGTCCTCCTTATCACAAACACCTTTAATGAACAGGGGGCAGCGAGGATGGAACCTACAGCCTGGAGGCGGATTTATCAAACTTGGTGGCTCCCCAGGCGGTACATCCCTCTTAACAAACCTATTATTTGCATCTGGATCTGGGAGTGCATTAATTAGGAATTGTGTGTAGGGATGCTGTGGATTATATATTACCTCCCTAGTCGGGCCACCCTCAACAATCTTACCAGCATACATAATATTGATTCTATTTGAGAAATACTTGGTGGTTGATAGATCGTGAGATATATAGATAATCCCTAATTGATATTTTTTCTGGATACTCTCCATAAGCCTGAGAATCTCCACCCTAACAGAGGCGTCGAGCATTGATACAGGCTCATCCGCTATAACGAGCTTCGGATCAGTAATTATCGACCTGGCTATCACGACCCTCTGCTGCTGCCCTCCACTAAGCATATGTGGATATTTATTGATAAAGTCTTCAACAGGCGTAAGCCTAACCTCCTCCAATGCCTTATAAACCTTCTCGAGCCTCTCCTCCTTATTACCAATTTTATGTATCTTTAAGGGCTCCTCCAAGATCTGCCTAATACTCATGAAAGGAGGCAAGGCACCATAGGGATCCTGCTGCACAAACCCCGTCTCACGCCTATATCTCTTCAAATCCTTACCAGATATATGTGTAACATCCCTACCATCAAATATTATCTTACCATCCAGGGGCTCATATAGCCTCAAAATTGTTTTACCCAAAGTAGTCTTACCACTACCACTTTCGCCTATAATCGCTAGAGCCTCACCCCTATCCAGGGTAAGGTCAACATCATCCACCGCCTTAATAAAGAATTTCCCACCCAATAAACCCTTCCTAATAACATGATACATCTTTAGGTGACTTACTTCCAATAACCTATCACTAGACACCACTAATCACCTCTTCTCCAAAAGCCAACAAGTCGCGAAACCACCATTAGTCGGGACTACCGGAGGATGCTCATCACACTTATCAAATCTATAGGGACACCTATCCTTAAACCTACACCCGACCGGCGGATCTATCAAGCTAGGCGGCTGACCCTTAATAAATATAGGCTCCCTATCAACCCTCAATGTAGGTACACTATATAGCAGGAGCTTGGAATAGGGATGGGCCGGCTCCTTAAAGAAGTTCTCAGCGTCACTGAACTCTACAATCTCCCCAGCATACATCACAGCAACCTTATCGGCCAACTCACTCGAGACAGATATGTCATGAGTTATATATATAATGGTTAGCTTCATCCTCTTCCTAATATCCTTCATCTCATTCATAATGTTTGCCTGGGTCAATACATCCAAGGCAGAGGTCGGCTCATCCATAATAAGCAAGTCTGGATCAGTAACAAGCGCCATCGCGATAGCCACCCTCTGCCTCATCCCCCCACTCAATTCAAACGGATACCTATTTATGAAGTCTGGTGGAATATTAACGATATCCAGCATTTTGGCGGCCTTCTCTAAAGCCTCCTTCTTCTCCATACCTAGATGTATAATTAGTGGCTCCGCTATCTGGTCACCCACTCTAATTACTGGATTCAGTGCATTCATAGCGGCTTGGGGTACATAAGAGATCTTCACCCATCTAATTTCCTTCCTAAACTTCTCATCGTCGAACTCCATAACATTGACGCCATCCAGCTTAACAACACCATCATACTTATATGTATTCCTCGGCAGGAGCCTAAGAATCGCCCTAGACAATGAACTCTTTCCACATCCCGACTCTCCTATAAGTGCCATTGCCTCCCCGTTCTTTAGAGAAAATGATACACCGTCCACAGCCTTAACGATGCCTTTCAGTGTCTTATAATATAGATATAGATTATC
>WAMZ01000062.1 GCA_015522055.1 Candidatus Geothermarchaeota archaeon | reverse complement strand
TCAATATAGTATCCATATCCTTCTTCCTAACTGGTAGACTACCCATATCCTTCGTCCTACATATATGATATAAATATACAAGGTCGTGTCCCAGGTCATCACTGTTCTTTATAACCTCAACCAGGTAAATGGCGGTAGACGGCAGAATATATAGTTGAGCAGCCTTCTCACCTATAGGAGTAATGATAAACCTATCTTTATCCGGTTTATAATCTACCAGACCCCCCTCAACTAAATTATTAATGCTTCTATCAAGCTTCCTAAATATCCTATCCTCCCCATACTGCAATGCACATAACGTGTTCCCTATAAAGTGGGATATTGATTCAGACCTCAACATCCTATAACTAGATATCAAGCCCAGTAAAGCCATATCGAGATTCTCACCATTCAGAAGCTGACTCTTTATGGGCTCGATATCAGACTTTATATAATCCTCAATCAATATATCCACCAAATTTTCATATTTAGTATATAATAATGCCTCCCCATATGGATCATATTGTGGGCGGCCAGCCCTCCCAGCCATCTGCTTATACTCAAACACCGATATATTTTCATGGAAACCACCTAGTCTACGTCTAGCTGTATACGTGATAACCACCAGCCTACTCGGGAGATTCACCCCGGCTGCGAGTGTGGGGGTCGCAGTAAGAATCTTTATGCCACCATTGAGAAACTCCCTCTCAATAATCTCCCGGTGGGCAGGATTCAAACCAGCATGGTGGAAGGCCACACCATACATGACTACAGAGGCCAACAACTCACTTAACTCAGTGACCTCACCCACCGATAAAATCTCCTCAGACACCCTCTTCAGGTAATCCAACTCCCCCCGTGAAAGTAGACCCCAGCTCCTCATGAATTCACTATATCTTCTAGCCTTACCCACAGCCTCCCTCCTAGTCTGCGTAAAGATAAGTACTTGCCCACCCTCCCTAACACATGAGACTGATACATCTAGGATAGGATCGCCACTAACCCTATCTATAGTTCTTTCATCCCCATCCGAATATACGACAAAGTGATTACACAGTATTCCCTCACGTAGAGGAACAGGCCTCCAATCGCTACTTACAATTTTAGCATCAAGCCACCTAGAAAAATCGACTCTATTCCTTATCGTAGCACTAAGCAGCAATATCCTAATACTCGGATATTCCATCAACAACCTTGTTAGCAAGGCCTCAAGAACCGGGCCCCTATCCTCCAAACCAATTATATGGGCCTCATCAGCGATAACCAGTGATATATAATCCATCCAGCTAGGCCTATGCCTAAGCAATGAATCCATCCTCTCATTAGTCGCTATTATTATATCAGCCCTAGCCAGCTCACGGCCCGGTGTATCATAATCGCCAGTGGATAGAGCTATTCTAGGCCGCCTCCCACGTATCTCGACATTGAAAAATTCTATAAACTCATTATACTTCTGCTTAGCCAAAGCCCTCAACGGCACGAGATAAACAACCTTCCCCCTACCCTCAATCAAATTCTTGAATATGGCCAGTACAGCTATGAAAGTCTTCCCACTAGCAGTGGGGGTTGCAACAACCATATTCCTATCAGAGGATAAGAGACCAGACTCGACAGCCAGCTTCTGGGGAGGATATAACTCATTATAACCCAAGGCTTTGAGATGGTCTATAATGTATCTGGGCAGATCCAATTCATCTATATTCATACCCTACCAAAAACTTGAAATAAATAGATTATTCTTATATATCCCTAACCAACTTATAGAAGCCTGGCTGGGGCTCCAATATAACACCCTCAATCTTCAGCTTATCAATAATCCTCCTAATCTCAACGGGATCCTTCAAAGCAGTGTCACGGACAATCCTAGCCACCAACTCCTCCTCGGGAACCGGCTTATTTCCACGCTCCATCTGCATCTCCTTCAACTTCGAGGCAACAACACCGTATTTAGATGCCCGCCTAGCACTGACCCCCGCGGTGATCAATGTACTATCAATGGTCCCCGTCTCCATGTTAAGGGCAAGCTGCCCCAAGAATAGGTTCATCTGATTAATAGCGATCTCGGCATCCTCAACTGAAACGTAGGTCCTCAGATGGGCCTTTGCGCTGGCCTCAGCCAACCTAATCAATGCCTCAAACTGCCTAGGAGTAATAGGTATAGATAACGACTCCTCCTGCTGACTAGCACTAGACCTAAGGCTGATGAAATATTGCTGAAGCTTCTCGAAGGCCTCCCTCGTCATACTAACCTTTAGACGCCTAGCATATGCAATGAACTTCCTCATGAAATCAGGGTCGAAAGTATCTTCATAAGGCTCCTCACTCTCCCTAGCCTTCAACATATGCTCAGTAAGCTTAATATCGAGGTCCGTCCTCAATTCATCCCTCATCAACCTAATCAAGTCAAATCTAGATAAGAGTGTAATAGGCAGGTTAATATTATCCTTCAAAGTTTTATATGGATTATATACGCCATCAACCGGGTTCGCGGCGGCGATAATCGTAGTCCTTGCATTAAGAGTAGCCACAATACCACCTTTAGATATAGAGACCGTCATCTGCTCCATAGCCTCATGGAGCGCCACCCTATCCTCATTCCTCATCTTATCGATCTCGTCGATGGCACATATACCCATGTCTGCCAGCACGACGGCACCAGCCTCCAAACTCATACCCCCACCCGCCTCCTTAATAACAGCGGCGGTCAAGCCAGCGGCCGTCGAGCCTCTACCACTTGTATATATACCCTTGGGGGCGATGTAAGCAGCATACTTCAGTAGCTGACTCTTAGCGACACCAGGGTCACCCACCAACAGCAGATGTATCTTACCCCTAATACGTGTCCCATCCCTAAGCTCCCTATCCTCACCACCTATTAGGCTGAGCAGTATCGCCTCCTTAATATCTCTATAGCCATATATACTTGGTGCGATACTACGGATCAACTTATCATAGAAACCCGGGTCTCTAGCAAGCCTCCTAAACTCTTCCTCCTCCTTCCTAGTAATTACGATCTCCATAGCCTCCTTCTCACGACTCTCAATATTAATTACCCTAAGCACAAAGTCATATTCATAGACATCCCTACCACCCCTCTTCTTAAGGTCGAGGACCCCAGTCACCTTCACGACGTCACCTGGGTATGCCTTATCAATCATGGGATAAACAAGAATAATATCGATGAACCTAGGGATCTGACCCGGGGGGAGCTCATCAGGCTTCTCCTGGATACGTGCACTCTGGACATCCGTGAATACAGTCCCCTCCCGTAGCAGCTCCATCCTAACATTCTTATGCTGTGTACAGCGGGGCCTAGATATCCTTTCAAGAATATTATCCCTACCGAGAATCTGGGTCTCACCACATCTAGGGCATTGGAAGACCGCCTTAACAGGTATACTATATACCTGGGAAACCTTAATCAACAAGCCATATATCGTAACCAACTTATTGAGATACTTACTGGATATATCCCTAATTCTAATGGAGTAGCCAGGGGCCTCACCCACAATGGAAATATGAATAGACTCCTTATCAAGCCCAGTGGCCTCAACAGGCCTCTCAATCTTCAATATCTCTAAAACAGTCTCCCTAGCCACATCCATAAAGTTATCGGGCTCATCCGACACTATCTTAGCCAACTCACTATCAAAATAGAATATGTCGTCGAAGTCTATTGGAACAACCTTCTCATCAACCTCCGGCAGGGCCCTAACTATATTTATATACTTAGGTCTGCCATCCTCATCCCTAAACTCCTTAAAAAACCTCAGAACCCTCTCATTCAAAGTATATTCATGCGTCATATCATATCCCCACTACACTCCTCCAACTTCTATAAACATTACGTAGAAGCCTTAATAAAAGCCTCTCCTCCTCAGTAAGCCTCTCATCAACCCTAGTATCCACATCCAAAGTAGCCAACTTCATAATAATAGATAGCCTCTTATTCAAAACCTTAGTAATATCTTCCTCCTTAGCCAGAGGCCTAAGACCCTTACCCCCACTCTTCCTCAGAAAATGTAGATATAACCTAGCAACAGGGTAAAAATCCTTATCAATCTGTGCAAGCGACTCACCCCTAGGCTGAGCATACTCCCTCCACACATTCCTCGATATCTTCCTAACAGTCTCATCCGTAATAACCGCCAAACCCCTATCAATCAAGACCTCAGCCAGCCAAATTGGGACAGATACAACCTCACCACCAGACCTAGCCTTAAACCTATACATACCAGTATTAATCTCAGGCACAGGCCTAACCAACTTAACCCTAACATTAGTTAGGGAAAGCAGGATACCGAGTAGCCTAAGCCTATCCTCATCAGATACCCTCAACTCAGAGGCCTTCTCCAATTCGACCCTCCAAATTATTTATTGGATATCCGAATTAAATATTTATGATGTATCTCCATAAACATTATATCCAATACATATATAGTCTATAGAGGTGTATAGATATGTCCAGCATAACCATAGAAACACTATGGGTTGAAAAATATAGGCCAAAAACATTTGATGAAATAGTTGATCAAGAAGGAGTGGTTGAAGGATTAAAAAATATTCTAAAGGGAGACTTGAAAGAAATGCCACATCTACTCTTCGCCGGGCCACCCGGCACAGGAAAAACCACCCTAGCATTGGTATTGGCTAGAGAAATATATGGAGACGAGTGGAGAAACTACGTACTAGAGCTCAACGCATCGGATGAAAGGGGGATAAATGTAGTTAGGGAGAGGGTGAAGGTATTCTCACAATACTTCACACCAACGGAGGAGACCCCATTCAAACTAGTAATACTCGATGAGGCAGACATGATGACCTCAGAAGCACAGACAGCACTCAGACGAATAATGGAAATTTACTCAAGAACATCGAGGTTCATACTAATATGCAATTACCTCAACAGGATAATATCACCCATCCAGAGTAGATGCGCTGTATATAGATTTAAAAGGATCCCCAAAGAATTGGTGATAAACCACCTAGCCAAGATCTGTAAAAATGAAGGAGTATCATGTAGCCAAGAAGTATTAGAAAAGGTATATGAAGTAACATCTGGAGATCTAAGGAGGGCTATAAACCTCCTCCAGTCCGTCTCAAGCGTCTCCGGGGGAAAACCCACTCCGGAGGATGTCGACAGAGTCGTTGGGGAGTTTACACCAGATGCTATAGAGAGGTTGATAGACTCGCTAGAAAACGGAGACTTCAATGATGCAGTATCCAACCTCTTCGACTATAAAACAGCCACAGGTATAGACGGGCAGGAAATCATAAAAATGCTATTAAACGCACTATTCACAAGGAATAACTTAACCCCAGAAGTGGCAGAGATATTAGCTAAATACGAATATCGACTCTCGGAAGGAGCTTATGAAGAAATACAGCTAACAGCTATGCTAGCCGAGCTCATAAAAGTCATGAGAAAAGGTTAACGGGGTAATAAGATGCTCTGGACAGAGAAGTACCGGCCAAAAAAGATTGAAGATGTAATCGGGAACGAGGAAGCCAAGCAAGAAGTTGTTAAATGGCTGATCGGCTGGTTTACAGGCAATAAGGAATACCCAGGCGTACTACTGGCTGGGCCACCGGGGATAGGGAAAACATCCTTTGTATATGCATTGGCCAACCAGTTTAACCTACATGTAGTCGAACTAAACGCAAGTGATGTAAGGACAGCACAACATATATATGCTAAGGTTGGAAGTATAGGCGGCGCATCGACACTCGATGCATTCACAGGATCAGGCCCTAGGAGAAACATACTCCTATTCTTCGACGAGGTAGACGGAATAGATCCAAAAGCCGATACAGGCGGTCTATCGGCAATCCTGGACATAGCGAATAAAAAGGAGGTCCCGATAATAGCGGCTGCAAACTTCCCAGACCCAGTTAAACATAAAGACCTCCTAAATACATTCAAATACATAACCTTTAGGCCATTAACACCTCGACAGATAATAATATTATTAAAGAGGATAGCCGCCAATGAGGGGATTGCAGTAAGCGATGAACTACTTAATAATATAGCAACTAAGGTGAATGGAGACGCCCGACTAGCCGTGAACCTACTGCAGGAGGCCAGCCACGGCCTAGACATAGATATAACATTAACCCCCATGGAGAACCTCCCATTCGAAGAGCTAATTAGGAGACTAACAAATTCATACAACATAAACGAGATAAGGAATCTGCTGAACAGCAATTCAAACCAGATCGAGGATGTTTTCTACACATACTATGACCTAATAACTAGGAGCAACAATACATCCTTCGAGGATAAAGTCAGATTACTGGACTACTGCATCAAACTCAATGAGATGTTTGGAAGGATGAACAAAAAGAGGAGCTTCTACCTATTCAGATACATATTAACATTAATGCCCTGGTTCATATACTCAGCAAATAGAGCAGGCATAGTGTATGACGGCAGGATACCAGCATATAGATTCAAACTATTCATCCAAAACAGGAAATATAGGGATCATCTAAACGAAGTATACACCGACAGACTAAAAATGATATTACATGAATCATATAGGAAATTCGTCACCGAAACCCTCCCAACAATAAAATTCATAGATATAAAAGATGAAATCCTGGAAGACCTACTAACAAAAGTCATCTAAAGGTGGTGGGAGGATGCAATATATGAATATTAAATATGGAACACCCTTCCGGATACCCCGGAGACTAGGAGATAGATTCAAGGACATAGTATCAATAAGGGGAGTCAAATACATAAAGGGAACCGGCTTCATAATAGAGAACAAAGAAGCCTTAGACAGCATAAACAAGATACTAGTTAAGATGGGTCTAATACTAAAGCCACTAATCAATTGTTACATATGTGGAGGAAATGTAGACTGCGACGAATGCACATTCAATAAATCATGCCACAAAGCAGTGACCCACTGCATATGTAAAACATGCTTCCAACAGAGAGACTTAGTGAATATCTATATAAGTAAGCAGACCCAGATGATAAGGAGACTAATAGGTGAATAGAAGTTACTCAAAGTACCATATTGAATGTATCTTCTTAAGCTTATAGTAATATGGCGAATCTTTATTCACCATATAGAGCCTAATCCTACCAAACCTCTTCTCCAAAACTATTCCATAACCCATCAATACAGATATATTCCTATGGAAGCCTCTATGGTTGGTCCTGGCTACACGTATCAAATTGGACTCACTATCCATCTCGACACGGATGAGGTGTAAGAGGATCCTAGTGGCAGGCCTAGAGAAGAATATATCCTCGAGGCCGAGGCCCGAAGCTTCAGTCCCTCCTACTCGCCTCAACCTTAATCAACTCATACAACTCTTTAGCTAAAGGCTCGGCAGGGAATGATGGAAGCCCAATCAAGGTTGTCTTCCCCCTATAACCCTCCCCAGAAAGCCTCTTAGTAATCAATCCAAAGGTAGCCAAGACATTAACCATCTTCCATAGCCAAGTATGCCCCACAGGCCTCTGATGGAAAAATAGGCAGTTATCCCGATACCTCCTCTCAACCTCACCCATAGTTACAAAGGCCTTATCCTCATTAGAAAGCAACTCCGCTATCGAATATAGGAGAATCTTCTCATGCAACTCCAGTGTCCTCAACTCATCAAATGAAAATGCTGGGAAAGTCTCCCTCCTAGCCAACCTAACATGCTCAGCCTTGACAATCCCCTCCCTCCTCTTATCAGCAATCAACCCCGCCTTATAGAGAAGCTCAATGGCATACCTAGCGTTATAGTTATATGCAGTCGCTATATCGGCGGCGGTGACTATAGCCTCCTCAGTAATACACTCCGGGTGGAAAGCCTCTCCACTCCTATATTCCAGAATATCAACTAATTCACGGTAGCTATAATCCTCGAATCTAATAATATTTTTATGTAGCCCAGCGGCCGTCCACGGATCCAGCTTGTTAATAACATCCTCGCTATGAACCACAAAGACCAGAGACAGGTTGTTAATAAAGCTTGGTGAGGCTTCCTCGGCCCGGCTCAACTTATATATAAATTCCTTATGCTTATCAAATAGGTGATCAGCATCGTCAAGTATCAACACAGCCTTCTTCTTATTATCTATCAGATAGCTAAGGAAACCGCTGAAGACCTCCTCAAGAGAATATCCCCTAGCAACCCTACCTATATCTAGACTACTAATCATCTTCCTAATGATATTACCCGGACTCCGCTCAAACCTAGAGTTTATATATATAGGGATAATATCCCTATATCTAGCCACCGCATTCTCGAAATGCTTTACAACAAGCGTCTTACCAGTGCCCGTATTACCAACTATGAAGACATGTTCATAACTAATCCTATCTTCCAACACTCCCCTAAAATAGTCCAGCAACTGCTGGAGTTTAAGCTCCCTATGGGGGATCCTATTAGGTATATATGATAGCGATAGCTTACTAGCATCCCTAAATACACTCTTCCTCATCGTTATCATACATTAAAATAGGCTGGAAAAACATATTTTTAATTCGCTTGGAGCCACTATGGAGACCTACCATAGTGAAAGTATTCCAAGGAACATCTGACACCTAGTCATTTAATTAGAGGCACCCTAACAACATTCCCACCACAGAGGGGGCATATAGCATTCTCTGGTATAGATTCATACATCTTACCACACACCCTACATCTATAGCCCCACCTAATAACCCTACTTATCCCTCTCCTCACAACCTCATACTCAATACCCACATGTGATAAGATATTCTGAATACTATAGTCGTCGGTACACACCTTAACATCATGACCCTCGCCATGGAGCTCGAGGGCCAGAGCCAAGACATGGATATCAGCCTTAGAAAGTCTATCTACCTCACCAAGCTCCCTAGATATATTTACGACCCTCCCCACACTATCCTCGCCAGGCTCCCTAATCTCAATAACCCCACCATCCACCAACCCAGCCACGATATCCCTAACAGACACCGAACGCACCTCATCCAAGACATGGACACAAGTCACTGAGCCAACCGGAATATATAGGACTAGCAGAGCCGATGTATCCAAGACATATATATTCATAAGGTTGACTTCACCAGCCTATCGACACTAGCCCTCCTATTCAAGACAATGAAATTAGCGTAGTGCCTTGACCTCTTAATATAAATTACGTCCTCCCAATTCAATCCAACCCTTATCTGCCCATCCAAAACAATAATAGGCTTATGCCTCTTACGGGAAGCCCAGATAACCACCTCCCTATCCGGATTGATAACAAGTGGAGGAATCTTCCTTATAGGCTGGAGAGGCGTTATCAATATAGCCTCCAAATCATTATCCACCACCGAAGCCCCTGCAGACCTAGAGTATGCCGTGGAACCTACTGGGGTCGAGACTATAACCCCATCACATTTACCCTCCCAAATCTTAATCAATTCACCCTCATCACGGATAGACACAATGGGGTAAATCGTCTTACCCAACGAAGCCGTCGCAAAAACAACCTCATTAAGCACCGGAGGGAGATCCACATCGTAACCCTCTATACTGAGCTCCAGCCTCATCTCCTGCCTAAGATATACCTTACCATCCAAAAGCTTCCTTAAACCATCTAGATAGTCTTCCCTAGAGACGGACGATAAGAAGTTCTTCTCCCCCAATCCTATACCCATCACAGGCATATCCTTATCTTGTAGATATAGAAAAGTCCTCAGTATAGTTCCATCGCCACCAACCGTGATGGCAACATCCCCAGTCATCCTACCAATATCGTCAACATACTCAACATTACTAAGATCATCATATAGCGGGGGATACACAACCAACTCTATACCATTATCATTTAAGAATCTAAGGATATCCCTACCAATCTCTACAGCGGCACTATTCTTCCTGTCAATAATAACACACGCACGCTTAATATACATCATATAATATACCCTTCCAATAGATTAGCCTAAGAATCACACACATAAAATAATCTATCCAAAGATAATTATTTTTATAGTAAAGCCCGAGATAAACATGGTTTTATAAGTAGAACAGACAAGTAATATATCTAATAATATAATAATATTTAACCACCGATTACTATTATGGTGGATGGTGATAAATTATGTCAACTAGACCAAGCGAACTAGGTTCACTCAAGCCCGGAAACCTAGTCGTTATAGATGGAGAGCCTTGCAAAGTAGTATCCATAGAGAAATCAAAGCCAGGTAAACATGGATCGGCTAAAGCCAGGGTGGTAGCCATAGGGATATTCGATAACGTCAAGAGAAGCATCGTGGGGCCAGTAGACTCTCACGTTGAGATACCAATAATAAATAAGAGGTCTGCCCAAGTAGTATCTATAATGGATACCGTACAACTAATGGACCTAGAAACATATGAAATGTTTGAGACAAACCTACCCGATGATGAGGAGCTTAGGAAGAGGCTTGAGCCTGGAGCCACAGTTGAATATTGGGAGATTATGAATAGGAGGATGATTGTCAGGGTAAAATAGAGTAATTATGTATGTGAAGTAAGATTCATTCTAGTCTCCCATATTCTATATAGGAAAATGATAAGGATAGATGGTAGCTATGGAGAGGGAGGGGGACAGATATTAAGATATGCTGCATGCTTCGCCGCAGCAACCTCAGAGAAAGTAGAGGTATATAATATTAGGGCTAAGCGCCCCAATCCAGGGCTCAGGCCACAACACCTAGCTGTATTAAATATAATGCAGAGGGTATTCGGGGGACAAGTCATAAACGCTAAGGTAGGCTCTACTAGAGTAATATTTGAATTCGGCTCAAGTATCGCTGACAAAGTCGCCTATAACGTGGGGACAGCCGGGAGTGTGACACTTATCCTACAATCAATAGTCCCGGCCATAGCGGCCAGAAAAGCCAGGCTTGACATTAGATTAATAGGTGGTACCGATGTTAAATGGAGCCCCACAACCGACTACATGAATTACGCATATAGAACTCTCGCCCAGAAATTTGGTGTAGACTTAAGCCTAAAGGTTGTCAGGCGCGGCTACTACCCAAAAGGCGGGGGAATAATAGATGTACATATCGAGACACATGGACTCAGAAGCCTATCTATAGTGAAAAAGGGTAAGGTAGACAAAGTAGTGATCAGGAGTGTAGTCTCAAATCTACCTAGACATATATCAACCCGGCAGATAAACAAAGCCAAGGAAATAATATCAGAAGCAGGATTGGAAAACCTTATTGAGGTTGAAGAGGAACTACCGGGGCCGTCGGGAGCCATGGGCCCAGGCGTAAGTCTACTAGTTGTAGGTAGAAATAGCGAATACAAAATTTTCTCAGGAGGAGACTCAATAGGAGAGAAGGGGAAACCAGCGGAGGAGGTAGGTAGAGAAGCCGCGGACAGATTTCTAGAGTGGTATAACAGTGGGGCGGCAATAGATATATTCCAATCAGACATGATAATACCATATATTGCGTTTGCCGGGGGAGGGGAATATACAGCGCCACGATATACAGCCCACATGGAGTCGGCACTATATGTAATGAAGGAAGTACTAGGGCTGAACTATGAAGTAACGAAGCTAAACGATATATATAACATAAAAATATTTTAGATATATCTACGCATCAAAGTCATTTAGCACCCGACCTTATCTTATGGCTAAATACCTCATTGGATATAGAGAGAATCCTACCCCTCAATAGATCCAAACCCACCCCCTCCTTAAGAGATAAGCGTATAATCTCCCCATCAACCACATCATTACCGATATGAATCTCCTCCACATCGACCTTATTAACAACCGGTATTACATAAGCATCCTTGAATGAAGACTTTATCTCATTATAAATCGATAATTGCTCCTCAAGATTGTAAAATCTAAATGGACTAGGGTCAAACATATATATAATTATATCTGATAAATGTTTAAGAGCCACGATCGCCTTCATCTCAACCTCATTCCTCTCGGACAGCGGCCTATCTAGAAGGCCCGGGGTATCAATAATCTGAATCTTATAGTAATCAGTAATGATATGCCCTACATGGATATCCTTGGTAGTGAATGGGTATGAAGCGACACGCACCTCAGCCGTACTAAGTGAATTGACCAATGTAGACTTACCCACGTTAGGCGGGCCAGCTACAACAACCGAGGGCTCGCCCAAGTCAATCGATGGAAGCCTATGGGCATACTTCCAAAGTTCCCTGACACGATTCAGAATCGCCTTCTTGCGCTTAACTATAGATACTAGCCGACCCAAACACTCCCTCCTAACACGCCCCATCTCGTCAATCGAATCTGCATTGGAAAGACGCGACAAGTATTCATCCCTCAACATGTCCGCCAATGAAATCATATTCCTAAGCTCGCGCCTAACAACTTCCAACTCATCATTCGAGAAATATATGTTTACAAGATCCCTATAGAAATCATTCGCCTTCCAATATGCATTAACTATTTTATATGCACGCCTAAGATTCCTGGTTACAACCCTATATACAACTAGAATCCTAACCCTCTCCTTCCTCCTAACAGTCTCGAGCCTCCCCCTAAAAGATATCTTCCTACTCTCCCTAGAGGCCTTAGACAAAGCCTCCTCAACTATAACATCGGGTTTATTAAATGGCTTAAGCCTCTCCCAAGGATTCACATCCACCACCAACCATCTAATTCGGATAGCTGGACATCTTTATTAGTAGTTTAATTTATATACATCTAACCATAGAACCAATTATAGGCGGATAACCATGAGCCTCCCATACAGCGGGACAGCGATAGGCATAGTCTGTAGCGACGGGGTAGTCCTATCCTCAGATAAATCATATGTATATGGAAATGTGGTAATGAGTGGGAACGTCAAGAAAACATTCATAATAAATGATAGAGTCGGTGTAGCCGCAGCGGGAATCGCCGCAGATATGCAACAACTATTTAGTGACCTTTCATACCTAGTCCGTATAAGAGAGATAAGACTGGGGAAACGCATGCCCACAAGCAGCATAGCAAAACTGACATCCTTCCTCATGTATAGAAGAAGGCTACTCCCCTACCTAACCCAGATCCTAGTTGGTGGATATATTGATAAACCAGAGCTATATTCATTAGACTCACTAGGCTCAGTAATAGGAGACAACTACATAGTACTAGGGACAGGCGCAGAGATAGCGGTCGGAATAATCGAGTCGGAATATAGACCCGATATAACCATGGCAGACGCCCTCGAAACGGTAAAAAAAGCATTTAAATCAGTCGTATCAAGAGATGTTTTAACGGGATCAACCATAGATGTACTCCTAATTAAAGAAGATGGGATAAAGGAGGAGACGGTGAAACTTTTTGGATGAAAATATTGAGAAATACATTATCGATAAACTAAATAGAATAAGGGAGAACTTCGAAAAAATAGACCAAAAAAGAGAGATAGCCATCAAACTTAATAGAGAACTCATAAACTTATCAAACAGGGTGATGGCTTCAATATACAGCGGAGACCATGTCATACTAGAGGAAATGACAGCCAGACTATCAGAGAAGTATCGTGAAGTTAG
>WAMZ01000061.1 GCA_015522055.1 Candidatus Geothermarchaeota archaeon | reverse complement strand
TTATAGATAGGTTCTCGAGGGTATTGGGCAAGGCATATCCTCATGAGACGCTTAGGGAGTATCTTGGCCGTATCTCGCCGGTTCTCCCCGAGAATATCAGGGGGTTATTTAAGGATCTGACTCTTCTCGTGGAGCGGGACTTATACTCTGGGGAGTCAGTGGATGAGTCGGTTGTGAGGGGGTTGGTGAGGAGGATTAGGGATGCCCTCGTCTAAATTACTTCCACTACTGGTATTGGCCACAATATCGACACTCGGCTTATCAATAATAATTTATATCCCGTCATCCACGCGATTTAGCCCATTTAATCCTGGTGCGGAAGGCTTATCCAAATTCATGGAGCTATATAGCCCGGAGGTATCATTTGGGGACATCCCTCTCGGGGGTTATGATACTGTCGTCTTGGTCTTGGACAGCGAGCCGGTCAACTCATCTATTTATAGGGATTATGTGTATGGTGATGGCCGCCTAATAATCCTCGATGAGGAGGGCTATTCAAACGATCTTCTCCGGTATATGGGCCTGGATATTAGGGTATCGAATATGTGTGTCTTGGATGAGGTCTATAAATATTGGGATAGGTTCCATGTGAAGGCAGATACATACCAAGGGTATGAGGTTGGCTTGGCCGACCCATGCTATATCGAGGCCCGCGATGCCGATGTATTGGCCTATTCATCTATATTCTCGTACCTGGATGTGGATGGTGATAGTAGGTATTCCTTGGATGAGCCTATGGGTAGCTTCCCATTGATAGTTAGGGCTAGGGTTGGGGCTGGAGAGGTTATCCTGGTGGCCGATGGTGAATTCATGACCAACCTATTCCTAGATAAGGGGATTAACAGGGATTTCCTCGGGGATATATTGGGTGGCGCTTTTCTACTCGACCTCAGCCATACCGATTATGGCTTCGTGGATATAGCTAAGAGGGGCCTGGATAGGCTGGGGGGCCTGGATGGAGGCTCAATTTACGGAGTATTGGTGCTCCTCTTTATGGCGGTGGGGGTGGCTGTATATGGAGAGCTTATCAGGGTTGGGTAGGCCTTTGAGGACCGTAATAGCGATATATTCAGTAGTCATATCTATGGCTATATATATTATTTACGGGGATATATTCCCTGCTTTATTCGGGCTCATGGTATTGATTGGATTTATACGTGGTATCCATAGGCTATTTATAGTCTCTTCCTATGCATTGGCGGTATACCTATTTGGGCTAGGGAACCCTATCTCCATGGCTGCGGCCACCCCCTATCCACTCCTGACCCCATTCATAATTAGGCTATCATTAGATGGTGAGCCTAGATATACGGGCTTCCTCGGGCGGTCCAGCAGGTTGACGGTTGCATTACCCACGATATTCATACCACTCATAGTTTTTAGGCCCGGCCTCACACTCTTCTATACACTGCAGTATGCTTGGCTTATAATCCTCTCGGGGTATATGTTTGTGAGGCTACGGGGCTTCAAAGCCTCAAACATACATATCCCGGGGAGTATGGTGCTGAACCGGCCCACATCCATATCCCTAGAGGCATCATACCTTGGTAGGGCATACTACATATTGGAGACCAACTGGGGGTATAGGGAGACTGGTATAGTGGCTGGCGGCCACACCATAGAACTGAATTATACCCCGAGGAACGTTGGATCCGCTGAGTTATCAATATCGATTTATGCCGTGGATACCTGGCTCCTAAGCTCGAGGTATGTAGGCTTCTATAGTAGGGAGGTCTCTGTCGCCCCCGCGACCTTGGTAAGTATAAGGTATATTTTGCGAGGGCTTGGTGAGGTTTTGGCGAGGGCAGGCCTACCTAGGGTGGTTGGCTTAGTTGGTGAGGGTGCTGGAGCTGAGGGATTGGGCGCCCGAGGCGCTGGTGCATTGGGTGAAGGTATATTTGGTAGGTTTCTCCGTGGTTTGAGGGGTGTTGGGGGTGAGGGACTGGCTGTTAGTAGGAGGGGGATAGAGTATATTGGTGTTAGGGAGTTCATGATGGGGGATAGGCCTAGGGATATTCATTGGAAGAAGAGTGTTAGCCGTGGCGAGTTATTTACGAAGATATATGGTGGAGGGGGTGGTGGGGGAGGAGGCTCCGGCTCATCCTATATAGTTATAGGTGATCTACTCGCATCGTCACCTGAGGAGTTGGATGAGGTTACCAATAAGATTCTTCTGGCCCTATATTCACAGGCTAGGACAGGCCTCTACGGACTCGACACAGCCTTAGTACTCATTTCACCATTTAATGAGGTTATGTATGCCCGTGGCCGACTCGATGAGGTATTGGCTTTCTATATAGAGCTCTTTCGAAGGGGTTTGATCAAGTCTCTCTATAATTATTCCTCTTTTGAGAGGAGGCTTGGGCCGGAAGATGTATATAGATTATTTAGATCTGGGAGGGAGGTGAGGTTCCTTAGGCTTGTCAGTAGGGTGTCCCAGCTCCTGGCTAAGAAGGTGTTGAATGCTATCGAGGCATCTGGATATACTGGTGCTGCGAATTATACGGTTATATCGGGTAGGCCTGGAGGCATCCTGAATCAGCATATTAGGCTGTTACTCGGCTTGGCAGGCTATAGGTATCTGGATGTTAGTGAGGTCCTGGTTGGGGTGGAGCGTATATTGGCTGTGGAGGTGGGTGGATGAATATATCCCGCGGAGCTTCATTGGGGGTATATGCAGTCTTCTTCACGGTATTCCTATTCTATATAGATGGTATTTATTGGGCGTCTATGAACGAGCTTCTCCTCGCTATATATAGATATGGATATAGCTATATCTTGGATATACTACTCATATTGGCCGTCTATGTCGCGATCGGCTCCAGTGGAATACAGCTAGCTTCCTATATTGAGGTTGGTAGACTCCTTGTGGGGGCTAGCCTCATATCGATGTCTTTCACCACCCACCTCCTCTCCTATAAAATCAACCTATTTATCCCCCAGATTAGGATACTATCAATAGTACTCCTGGTGTGGGGAATTCTATCGATGATGCTAGACAGGGAGTCTTTAGGCCGATTAATGCCCGCCATGCTTACACTAATTTTGATAGTCCCACCTCTACCCATTCTCAGCCATATAATTCCTACATATACTGGCTACATAGTCTCTGGTATGTTTAAGGGAGAGTTGGCGTGGGACCAGGTTAACGGGGTTATATATAGGGTGGTCGGGCCAACCGGCTTCTCCATCGATGTCTATCTATCTGCTCTACTAGGTGAATATGTCATTATAGCCACATCAATAGCTCTACTGATAATGGCTTCCTACTACTCAATCCAATTTGGGAAGCCTAGGACCATAATAATACTGAACATGCTACTTCTATTTAGCGCCATGGTGATAATCATATATATAATTGGGTTGATTAGGATCCTACTAACCATATTAATAGCCACCATCGCTCCTTCAAGCTTTATTTTTGGAGTTTCCTACCCAATGCTCCAGGTTGCAACATCGCTACTCATGATATTCTCCGCCCTAATGTTATCTCGCCGCCTATTCGGGGTGAGCTACCCCAGGTATTCAAGTGGGCCTGTGGGAAATGGTAGGGTGACTATCGCCTCTATACTCATCTTGGCTCTAGCACTATGGGTTGGTATGGTCCTTTCATATGGCTTGTCTATCGAGGCGGCTCTCCAGATATGGATAAATATTTCACTGGTTTTGGCCATCGCTACAGCATTATATCTAATAATTAGTATATTGATTAAATATATGGGTGTCTCCGCGGGGTCTTCACGATGATATTGTTGAGGAGGCCTGTACTACTGGTCTTGATTGCCGCCTTAATACTCTCCAGCGCTGTTCCGCTACTTATCACAAGTGGATATGCCCTCCAGCAACCCTATGATGATGAGCTTAAGGAGCTTTATATCCGCGTGTATAGGCTTGGGAGGGAGGGCATCGATGTATCCGATATAGTTAATGATATGAATAGGGTGGTTGAGCTGGTTAATGCTGGCCGTCTGGATGAGGCGGACAAACTTATTCGGGATATCGAGTCTAGGGTGGCCAGGCTAGAGACAGAGGCGGGTGACATACTCTTCTGGGAAAACTTTAGGAAGTATTCTGTCGTGGCTATACTGATATCCCTACCGATAATCGCATATATATTCCTGCCTAGGCTTTACCTCGAGGCTTGGTATAGGCTTAGGAGGAGGTGGCTTGTTAAGCGATGATATTCGATGATGAGGTCTTGGCGGTTATACTGGCGTTGATAGTGGTTGGGAGTGTATTCGGCGTGGCCGAGTTAATGAGGCCCCGTGTCACGGAGCCATTCACGGCTCTAGGGCTACTGAATGAGGATCTCAAGATAGGTGATTATCCAAGTAAGGTCGTCGTTGGCCAGAATATAACTCTAGGCATATTTGTCCACAACTATATGGGATACCCAATTTACTACCGCGTCATCTATAAAGTTGGGACGAATGAGACGCTTCCAACAAATAGTAGCGAGAGCCCCATGCCTCCAATTAAGTATTGGGAGGGCTTCCTAGACCATGACCAGAACGCCACCTTCCTCATTAATATACAGGTGTATGAGACTGGGCGTAAGGCACTTATATTCGAGCTATGGACCTATGACCCGGAGGGGGATAGGTGGGTCTATACAGGTAGGTGGAACCATCTATATGTAGATGTGGTGGAGGCCCCGATACCATGAGTAGGAAGACTACCCTTGAGGAGCTGGTTATGAGGTATAAACGTAGGAAGAGTAGGTTGGAAGCTATTAAACGTGCATATGAGGAGTGGGTGGATGGTGAGATAAAACTGATAGACCCCGACCCCCCAAGGGATTATATAGAATATCTGTCTCGCCCGGCCTACAGCCTATGGTTCTGGATATCCATCTCATTAGTAGCCCTAACCCTAATAACCATATATCTAACCGAAATACTGCCCCCAATAATATACCTCAGGTACATCCTGGGATCTATATTCGTCCTCTTCCTACCAGGCATGTCCCTAATAGAGGCTCTATACCCAGTTGAGAATGAATTATCACCATTGGAGCGCCTCGCCCTATCGATAGGCCTCAGCCTAGCCCTCGTCCCCCTAGTAGGCCTCGTCCTCAACTATACTCCATGGGGCATAAGACTAACACCTATACTAATATCCCTAACACTCCTAACTGTAGCCCTATTAATTGGAGCTACCTATAGAAAGTATAGAGCCACGATAGCCGAATATGACTAATTCTCAGTAATAAAGCTTTTAGTCAATCTTTTGTCTCTTAGTTTGTTTATTATGGATATTGTGAATAGGTAGGATTGACTGAATATGAGGGCTTTGGTGAAGGTGATCTTAATTAATGAGAGATTGGGAGGAAGGATTGATTGTAGACTATGCTGAGTCGGTCATAATTAGCAATATTAATTGAGGATGTGGAGGTAGCGTTGAGTTAATGTATAAGTTAAATGATTTATTGATATTAGTATAGTAATTATTTCTTGTGATTGTTCTACAATAAGATGTTTTGATATGGATTGGCTGTAAAGACTTGTTGGCGGTAACATTTGTAGCTATTTAAAATTTATGTTTTGAATATTTGCAATTAATTTTTTTAATGAGTTCTTCGGACTCGTTGGGTGTTTTCTGGGTTGAGAGGCTTTTGACTTTTCTGCCCTATAAGTATTATTTCAATTTGGTGTTTTTGGGGCTGATTTATATTGTTTTAATATGGTTGGTTGGGTCGGTTGTGCCAAATGGATTGTCTAGGGT
>WAMZ01000060.1 GCA_015522055.1 Candidatus Geothermarchaeota archaeon | reverse complement strand
GTTTCACACCATGTATTATAGATTTTCCATTGGAGTATGCCGCAAGAACAGATGTGATGGGTAAGAGGTCGGGAGCATCCCTTAAGTCAGTTTCAAATCCCTCGAGTCTACCCATCTCAACTCTAATAGAGCCTCTTTTATATTCTATAGATGCACCGGCCTCCGTTACTATGTCAACAATTTTTTTATCGGGCTGGATATCATCCAAATTTAGGCCTTTCACCACGATTTCACCCGATATTGCTGCAGCGACTATGAAGAATGCTGCCGAGGAATAGTCTCCGGGTACAGTATATATCTTTCCCTTCGGCTCAGTTGCCTCGACATGAAATAGATTATAGTCGTCTCTGTATACCTTAACCCCAGCCTCCCTAAGACACTTTATAGTTATATCAATATAGTTCCTTGATACCGGTTCACCTTTTGTATGTATTTCCAGCCCGATTCTAGAGCCTGAGATTAGAAGTGCGGATACAAATTGTGATGAAATGGATGCATCGATATCAACTGCTTTCCTAGTGATTCTCCCCCCCAATATTTTGATTGGTAGCCTATATGAATTTGACTCAATATGTATCCCTATTTGTGTTAGGGCGTCTATAATTGGCTTCATAGGCCTCTTCCTTAGCTGGCTGTCTCCGTCGATATGTGTCTCGCCATCCACTAGTGAAGCGACTGAACATGAGAATCTGGCTGTAGTTCCCGATCTATATGCATAGATCGGCTGTTTAGGCTCCTTGGGCGATCCATCACTCAAAACCCTATTCCAAGACGCCGTAGCTCCGAAGCCAGTTATTGACTCCAGAGTCGCCTTAGTATCGTTAGCCTTCAGTGGGTTGGTTATAGATGTTTCCCCCTTGGAGAGGAGTGCTATATACATATATCTATGTGTATAGCTTTTTGATGGTGGAGCAGTTATCTCCCCAGCAACATATTTTGTTGGCTTAATAACCAAGTCCATCCAATCACCTTGTGTAAGCTAAAAAGATATCATATTCGTTTAGAAGTCTCCACCTTTCAATTATCTGGGTAGCGTCTCTGGAGATGGCAAAGTATGCCGGGCCTTTTCCGGAGAGGCCGGCCGCCAACGCCCCAGCCTCCAATGCAGTGAATATCGGTCTTGTGTCATGCCCCAGGAATGATGCATAGAATATGCCGTTGAGTGTCGCTGCCTCCATCCACCTTCCTTCTAAGGCCATCTTGAATAGCCTGGCTATGATAGGTCTTATCTTGGAGAAGTCTGTACCATGTAGCTCCGATGTTTTCAGCCTATTTGGTGGGTATAGTATAGCAACTGGGAGTCTATCTATGTGTCTATGGCTTATTATTCGACGGTTTTTATTGTCTGTAAATACCAGTCCACCCAATAGGGATGCCGCTGCATCATCCAATGCTCCAGTTATTGATACACCGGATTTAAGGGAGGCATCAACATTTATTGAGAGTATCTCCATCTCGTTGTAACCAATTCCTAGGTAGTCGAATAGGGCGATTATCAATGCGTTAGCTACGGCGCTACTGCTCTTCAGCCCCCGTTCAGGGGGTATTTCAGACTCAATTACGATGTGTAGCTTCTCATTCAAACTGTATTCCCTTTCAAATATTGATAGTATTTCCTCCACTAGGCTTAGGTTCACCTTAATTGGATTTCCATGGAGCAGTGTAGTTACTTTGGTCTCGCTACTCTTTTTTACACTCACCTCTACATATCTATCTATTCCTAATGCGCCCCCCATTCCGGTGGCTAGGGCATTTATTATTGATACTGCAGAGTAAGCCCTACCTATTCCCTGCACCTCAATCTCTCCTCCACCCACTCCCTAAGCCTAACTGGGTCGGCCTCGATACCTGTCCATATCTTGAATGCAGCTATGGCCTGGTATATCAACATCCATAATCCATCTATCGCTTTCGCCCCTACCTCCCTAGCATACCTTATTAGTTTAGTTTCCAACGGTTCATATACCATATCGAAAACGGTTACGTTTGGCTCTATCAAATCCCGGGGTATGGGAGGTTCTCCACCTCCCCATCCTACTGGGGTGGCATTTATAATTAGATCAACTTTATCGTGTATCTCTTCTAGGCTCTCCCTACATAGCTTCATAGGCCTAATATCCGGCCCAAGCCAGCCAAGCTCCTTTGATATATGTACTGCTCTGCTGAAGGTTCTGTTTAGGACATATATTGACTCGGCATCCCTAACGGCATAGAGTGCGGCTCTTGCGGCTCCTCCAGCCCCTATTAATGCTACTACCCTATAACTATCCCCATATAAATACTTTAATGGTAGCTTTACACCTAGCCAGTCTGTATTATATCCTATGAGTGTCTCACCATCTTTCTTGACGGTGTTCACGGCCCCTATCAACTTTGCATCTCTATCAATAAGGTCGATAAACTTTAGAATAGTAGTTTTATGTGGCATGGTGAGGTTGAATCCATCTATGTCCAGTATCTTTAGGACTGGTCCCACGGCCTCCATCGCGTTCCTTTTTAGCCTCATGGTGAAATATATGGCGTCCACATTATTTTCTTGGAATAGATGGTTCATTATTAGTGGGCTGAGGCTATGGTCGATTGGATCCCCTAGTAAGAAATATTTCTTGGTACGTGGGCTTATCATCTATGTAGCACCTCCATGATCAAATTATAGTCATTTATAGTTAGTTGGCCGGGAGCCGTAGCCTCCTCCTCTGATAACGATAGATACGTTATATGGCTACCAAGTAGTGGGGCTATGATCCTGGATATTCTCCCAAACTTACCCATGCAGAATGCTGTTAATGGTATTCTATGCTCCGCTTCTGCCAATAGTCTTAGGACTCTTATATTGTCGTCATATGTCCTTGCCATCGTAACTATCTTGGCGGCGTGTGGCTGGGCCCAAATTATCCTTTTATATATTTTCCTTAGGATTCTTAGACTCGGTGTCTTATATGGATTATGGTATGATATTATTACTTTTATCCCGAGGTTCTCAGCCTGATCCTTTATCTCGAGATGCTTATCGATGGCTATCCCGATATCTATATATCTCGGCCTGATATCCATTAGTTTCCTGTAGGCCTCGAGGATTTCATGGGGGTTATGGTTGCAACCCCCTCCCTCTTCTAACGTTCTAATCGTAAGTATGAGTCTATCATTAAATCTAATGAGTTCATCTCGGAGCATATCTATATATCCTAATTTATCCATCCTAACCTCAACAAGGTATTTTTTATATTTATTCTCGAGTAGTTCTCTATGCTTGAGGAACTTCTCGGCAGGGATGGATATGCATATATAATTATTCATGTTCTCACCAGGATATCCTCGATAATCTTGATTGGAAGCTCATGGATTACTGGTCTAGAGATGTCCTTTAGGAGTATAATTCTAGGTTTCCCATGTAAATTCTTTTTATCCTTAGCTATGAACTCCATGATTTTATTGACTGGTATATCTGTCTCGGTTGGCAACCCATATCTATCCAATATATTTATGATGGTTTTCCTATGCCTAAATCCAATCAACTCTTCGCTTATCAAAAGCTCTTTAGATATGCCGATTGAGACCGCCTCCCCATGTGGTATCGTATATTGTGAGGCAGCCTCTATAGCGTGACCAATGGTATGCCCTAGGTTCAGTATCATCCTATATCCCGACTCATACAGATCTTGATTTACGATATTGATTTTGATGGAAAGACTTTCCGATATTATCTTCTCTAGTGCATCTATATCCTTGCCTAGTATCTTAGGCATTTTATTTTCCAATTCATTTAGTAATTCTTGGCTACAGAGTAGCCCATGTTTTATTATCTCGGATATCCCTTGAATATATATCTTATGTGGTAGTTTCTTTAGTAGTGTAGGGTCTACAATTGTTATTTTAGGTGGATAGAAAGTACCTATTACATTTTTTCCATCTAAGTCTAGACCCGTCTTTCCTCCTACGCATGAGTCGGCCTGGGATAATAGTGTGGTTGGGATACTTATATAGTCTATTCCACGCATGTATGTGGATGCAACGAAGCCCACTATGTCTATGATGACGCCTCCGCCTAATGCTATTAATATGGATTTTCGAGTAAAGCCGTTTCTATAGAGCTCCCTCCATAACTTTATCGCATTCTCTATACTTTTCTGTTCCTCGCCCTGCCCCAATTCTATATATAGGTCTATTGGTAGCGTGTCGAGATACATATTGATAAGATTCCTTAATGCCTTGGCTACACCGCTATCTGTTACTATACCTATCTTATACGGCCTGAGGCTTTCTATGAACCCCTCTAACCTATTGGCTGTTCCTCTTCCCACGATAACTGTATTGCCGTGGTAGTATAGTTTATTTATAGGCATCTCCTTACCTCACTCACCAATTTTTTATATAGTTCGATAGTTAGGCTCTGGGCTGAGTCTGATAGCGCCTTATCAGGGTCTATATGAACCTCGACCATTATTCCATCGGAACCTACGCATGCCGCGGCCTTCGCGAGTGGGATCACTATGCTTCTCCTGCCGGCTGGGTGGGATGGATCCACAATTACTGGTAGATGTGTTCTTTCTCTAAGCGATGGGACTGCCGCTATGTCGAGGGTGAATCGGGTGTGTCTCGCGAAGGTCCTTATACCCCTTTCACATAAGATAACATCCTCATTACCACTGCTCATGATGTACTCCGCTGCATATAGCCACTCCTCCAGGGTTGCCGATAACCCCCTCTTGAGGAGGACTGGCTTGCCTAGCTTTCCAGCCTCTTTTAGAAGGGGGTAGTTGTACATGTTCCTTGCACCTATCTGAACAATATCTACATATTCTGCGACTATCTGTAGGTGCCTCGTATCTAAAGCCTCGCTTATGATTGGTAGGTCAAGTTTATCACCAACCCTTCTAAGTATCTTCAGCCCCTCCAATCCTAGTCCTTGGAATGTGTATGGGGATGTCCTTGGTTTAAACGCGCCGCCTCTAAGTATGTCTACCCCTATCTCTTTTAAGGCCTCAGCTGTTGACATAAGCTGTTCCAAACTCTCCACTGAGCATGGCCCCGCAATTATTACGAACTCTTCTCCAATCCTCAGCCCATCGAGCTCTATAACAGTCTTATCCTTATAGTCCTTGGATACAAGTCTAAATCCCATTTAGCTCACCTACTATTCTTTCAGTGATTCTACGGGGGCTTAATCCAACGTATTCAAGTAATCCCTCGTAGGTTAAGTCACCAGTACCAAATCTGTCGTCCATCCCGATCCTCAATACCTTGGTCGGTTTTTCATTTGATAAGTATTCGGCCACCGCGGAGCCCAATCCCCCATAGACGCTATGGTCCTCAACTACTATAATAGGTGAGGCCTCGATGGCCGCCTTATACAATATCTTCTTGTCCAATGGTTTTATGGTATGCATGTCGATAACCCTCGGTTTATAGCCCTTCTTCATTAGAATATTGGCTGCTCTCAACGTGATCGGTAGCATTCCTCCATAGGATACTAACGTGAAGTCCTCCCCATCTAAGATGGTATTGGCTTTGCCTATGGTGACCTCATCCTCAGTTTTATATATAGTTTCTGCATTGTCCCTACCTAGCCTAATATATACAGGGCCATATTGTTCAATTGCCTGGATAACCAGTGAATATGTTGATATGGTGTCAGAGGGAGATATCACTGTGAAGTTCGGTAGAATCCTCATCAGGGCCACATCCTCTAGGCATTGGTGTGAGGAGCCGTCTAAATAGTCTGATAGCCCTGAGTGGGTACCAACTATTTTTACATTGAGGTTGTCTCTCGAGATTGTATTTCTAATCTGCTCCCATCCCCTAAGTATAAACATTGCATATGATACTAATATGGGTGTCTTTCCCCCGATGGCTAGCCCTGCTGATGTCCCAACCGCATCTTGTTCACTTATACCTACTTGTATGAATCTATCGGGGAATCTCTCTGCAAAGTATTGTGTTCTGGTTGATGTGGCTAGATCGGTGTCTATTACTACAATGTTCTTAAATGCCTCACCGGCATCGAGTAGGGCATGGCCTAATGCCTCTCTAAAACTGTTATTATATATCATCATTGTAGCCACCAGAAACCGGATTCCTCGCCAGCCCTCACCTCATACCAATGCCCTGTATCTCCTTGGATGTATGTACTATTATTGCCTTTGGCCAGCCGGCTAAGCATTGGGATATAAAGATTTTCTTTAGGATGTTGCTCGGCTTACTACCATCGACTTCAAATACTTCCCAGCCGAATGACCTAAGTTTATCTGCGAGGGGCTCCTTCCTCTTAACCTCCTCGGTAGCTCCAGATAACTGTTTTCCATTTCTATCTATAAAGAGTAGAATATTATCTAAGCCCTTGGATGATGATGTTGCGAGGGCTTCCCATACCTGTCCCTCATCGAGCTCACCATCCCCTAGTATCACGTAAATATCGTCGTAATCCCTATCCATCTCCATCTTAATAGCGAGTCCATTTGCGATAGATATACCTTGTCCCAGTGAGCCCGAGGAGAATACTACAGTTGGACAGTTCTTAATTGGGTGTGTCTGTATTATCGAGTCACATGAGAACGCGTCCCTAAGAATCTCATCATCAATTACCCCTAGATGATTCAGGACTATATATAAAGCTGGGGCTGCATGCCCTTTGCTGAGAACTAGCTTTGTGCTAGTTATACTCTTGTTTGTGAGCTGCCTATAGGTGAATATAGCTATTAAGATGTTTAGAGTTGTTAGTGATGACCCTAGGTGGAATCCGTTTATCCGCTTTAGGAACTCTATAAGCCTCATCTTCAATTCTACTGAGAGTGAGTCTATTGACTCGGGTACCTCTACATCTTCATCTACTTTTGATCCATTGAGTATCATTAGCAATTTCCTACCTAATCTGGATATCCGGACACGCTTACGCCCATTGCTTAATACCTTTTCAATTAGACCTAGTTCCAGCAATATATTTGAGTGGAATTTTAGGGTGGATAATGGTATTCCATGGGACTCCGATATCCTATGGAGGATCCTGTGTAGGCTCTCCCCTTTCGTTCTCTGTATTGCCTCCATTATAAGGAGCTGCTTACCGTTGAGGCTCTTGGATAGGATATTTCTGAGGAGGTTTAACTCCTCAGGTCCTATAGATATTGGCGTGCCATCACCATACACCTTGGAAATGGAGCATTAAAATTAATGGTGTTTATATTAGTATTTAAAAGTTTAGGTCAATCTAAATTAGCCTCCCCGGAACATATTCATGAAGTCCCTAATTCTATTCACTGCGGCTGTCAGCTTCTCCTCTTTCAGAGACGCTGAGAACCTTATAAATTCGTTATAGCCACCGAATGATTTCCCAGGTGCCAGTGCAACACCTTTATTGAGTAGTAGTTCATATGTGAATTTATCAACGTCCCTCAAATCATCGTGTCTCGCGAATATATAGAATGTGCCGTCTGGATACCTAAATCTAAACCCCATTCTCTCCAGACTGCTGGCCAGTATATCTATTCTCCTCTTATAAACTTCTCGTGTCAAATCAGGAATCTTCCTATTTTTTAGGGCAGCTATCCCAGCGTATTGTATGAACAACGGGACGTTGGTATAAATATATTGGACCATACTAGCAAGCCTCTCGATCCAGTCTTCCCGTGCTATTAGCCATCCTAACCTGAATCCCGTCATTGCATGGCTCTTAGATAGGCTATAAAGCCCAACTACATTGTTATACCCATATTTAAGGACACTTGGATAGTGTTTAGGCCCCCTAAATAGTGTCTCGAAATATATTTCATCGCTTATTATGACAGCACTCTTTTTCTCGGCTATGCTAATTAATTCTTCAACTATATCGCCGGGGATAAGTTTCCCGGTTGGGTTGGATGGGTTTAACAATATTAGGGCGTCGAAATCAATCCCCCTAAGACTATCCAGTGTGCCCTCATCCGGTAACCATGAATTTTCAAAACTGGTTTTTATGGGGATATAATTCATCCCAAGGGAATCGGCCAACCCTTTATAGGCGCTCCAAGTCGGTTCTATAACGACTATCCGGGAGCCACGTCTTAATAGGAGGTTTAAGGTTAGGTAGAGGCCTGTCTTGGCCCCCGGTGTTATGAGAACCATATTAGGCTTGGTATCGATCCCCAGTCTATCCTTAAGATAAGATACGACTTCCTCCCTCAACTCATTTATTCCATATGGTCCACCATAGTGGATATAGCCCTCCTTTGCTTTTTGGCACATGGCCTCGATAATAGCTCTATCTATATCAACCTCCGGGTCGCCGACCTCTAAGTGAATTATGTCTCTCCCCTTGCCCTCGAGCTCGATTGCCAGCTTAAATATTGAGTAGTGCCCAATATCCCCAATTGGTTCTCCGGACATAAAATTAATTTATTCACCTACCCCAACAATATATAGCTTTCTAGGAGCTAGTATCACATTTTATCTGTAGCTTATGTCTATCCATATTATGTATGCTTGGCCAAGATAGTTGTATACTTGCGTTCGATGTGGGAACAACCAGTATCAAGGCTGGGCTGGTGGATCCATCTAGCTTCAAGGTTATTATTAAGAGGTCGAAACCAGCTAGAGTTGATTATCCCAAGCCTGGATGGGCGGAGGTGGATCCAGAGGGTCTATGGGAGGATATCTGCAGTCTATCACATGAATTGATGGAGAGCTATAGGGGTAAGATAGTGGCAGTTATATATACCGCACATATGGCTGGTGTACTCCCAGTAGATAGGGATAGGCACCCCCTCCATAATATGATAATATGGTTGGATGAGCGTGCCAGCGGGTATCCAAAGGATGTATGGAGGGGTGTTTTGAAGATAGCAGGCTATAACCTATTTAAATTACTAAGATTTCTCAGGATAACTGGTGGTGCGCCTAGCAAGACTGGTAAGGATCCACTGAGCAAAATTATGTGGCTTAGAGATAACGAGCACGATATATATAGGTCTACCTGGAAATTCATGGATGTGAAGGGCTATCTTATTATGAAGTCGACTGGAAATATCGTTACAAGCCCCGATGAGGCTACCCTAACCTGGCTCGCTGATACGAGGAGGGGATATGCCGTTTGGAGCGAATCCTTAATGGGGGAATATGGTTTATCGACCGAGTTATTTCCAGAGATTAGGGAGTCTATTGATGTGGCTGGTAGGCTGGTGAGGGAGGCTTCGGAAGATTTGGGTGTAGCGGAGGGCACCCCGGTATTTGTGGGTTGTGGTGACCTAACTGCGGCCGCCGTGGGTAGCGGCGCTGTATCGGATGGCGAGCCCCATATATACATAGGGACTAGCGACTGGATTGGTGCCCATATCCCTAAGAGGATAGTCGATGTCTCACATTATATTGGTAGTATTTTGAGTGGTATACCGGGTAAATATTTGTTGGTGGCTGAGCAGGAGATCGCGGCTGGTGCATTGGAGTGGTTAATCGAGTTGGGTGTGGGTAGGGTAGAAAGCTATTCCGATGTGGAGGATATGGTTAGGGAGTCTGATCCGGGGGCCGGGGGGATATTCTTTCTCCCATGGATGTTTGGTGAGAGATGCCCTGTCGATAACCCATCTCTACGTGGGGCATTTGTTAACCTATCGGTTGAAAGCAGTCCATCAGAGCTTTATAGAGCCGTCATGGAGGGTGTCGCACTCAACATTAAATGGGCATGGAAATATTTCAAGCCTAAGATTAAATGGGATGCCCCGGTTAAGCTGGTGGGGGGCGCCGCATTATATGATATATGGTGCCAGATATTATCAGATGTATTGTCAATGGAGATAGTGAGGATGTCCAACCCTGAGGACGCTGGTCTGCGGGGGTTGGCTGCTATTGCAAGCGTAGGCTTAGGAATATATAAGAATTTTGAGGAGACCGCAGCTAGATTCTCTATTGATAAGATCTTTAGACCAGACCCCAAGAATTCAAGGACGTATAACGAGTTGTTTGAGCATTACCTGAATCTATATAAATATTTGGGTAAAAAGTTCTATAGCCGGGTGAATGCCTAGACAAGTCATGTGAATAGCCTGTTAACTATATTAACGAGGAAATATTCTACTATCTCTGGCTTTATTTCATGCATTAATGTATTTATTAGCCTCATCTCTCCAGATATAGATTCTTTATCTATACCTAGTAATTCGATTATGAGGCCGAGCTTGTCCTTTAAGTCACTAGGTTTAGTATCGTCTGTTATACCTATTGCAGATACTATATTCTCGATATCTAACTCCTCCGCCTCCAGCTCATCCATGACGATGCCTAGAGCCTCTATAAACTCCTCCGCTATATCATCATGTACTGGTGCTATGGTTAGATGTATACTTGGTGGGAAACCTAGCTTCCTTGACCCTGGCTGGGCCTGTATATACCATCCCCTCTTCTTCATTTCATCACATAACTGAAATACTCTGTAGTCCCAGGTTGTGAATGCGACAATACTCGATACAGGTTCCCCGATTATATCTAGTCCAAGTTCCTCTAGTCCCTTGATAATCTTTCTCTTGGCACTTATTATTCTACTTGTCAATCTTGTATATCCATCCATGCCTAGATATCTTACTATAGCCCATGATGCGGCTAGTGGGCCGGCGCTTCTGCTGGACAATACTGTCGTATTAACTAGTGGGTAGCCGGGCCATCTTGAACATACATATATCTGGCCTATCCTATACTCGGGGTCTCTATATAGTATAAGCGAAGCCCCCTTCGGGGCATATCCATATTTATGTAGGTCTGCTGATAGGCTGGTAACGCCCTCAAGCCTAAAGTCAAACGGATCAACTCTATACCCCAGTCTCTCTATAAATGGTAGGACGAATCCGCCTATACATGCATCTACATGTAGCCAGATATTATTATCTTGGGCTAGATCACTCATCCCCTTTATATCGTCCATGTTCCCGTATGGGTAGCTTGGGGCCGAGCCGGCTATGAACACCGTATCTCTATCTAACATCTCATTTATAACATCTGCTTCTGCGGTGTATCCATCACCCAGCTTTGTAGCCACCTTAACCTTATACCCTAGGTATAATGCTGCTTTATAGAAGGCTGGATGGGCTGTCGCTGGTAATACCGCCTTTGGAATAAAGCTTTTCCCGTATTTATCCCTGTAATACTCCCTACACGCCTTCATTGCCAGCATTATACTCTCTGTGCCTCCATATGTATAGTTGCCCACCCCGTTTTCATTATTGAATATCTGGTTGGCGAATTTCACTAAATCCATCTCCATCTTAAGTATACTGGGGTATACCGTGAAGTCGAGCATAGTCTTATCCATATATCTTAGATAAGCCTCCCTAGCAAGTTCATCCAGCTCCCCAATTCCATGGCTATATATATGTGAGAATAGTCTTCCGCTCTTGGGATCTAAGTCGTTCTCGGCTAGTGACTCCAACTCATCCAGTATCCTCTTAATATAATTATCTGTGTTCAAGTGATCACCGAGAATAGATTTCTAATCGGTTATCTATAAAGGTGAGTCATTTAGTCATAGATTAATGTTGGAGACCACAACATCACCTGGCTTCACGATCACCTCGACGATGGAGTATGGCTTTATCCCCGTCTCTATGTAAATATTTCTTGAGCCGCCTTGGTCAATTCTATTGATAAAGCTATATATGCCCTTTACCTCAACTCCATGGCTTGCCAGTGCTTTGAATGTATTGACTATCGTCTCACCCGTCGATATAATAGAATCCACTATAATAATTTTGGATTCCGTAACATCCTCAGGGATATATAGATTTTCACGTCTCCGCTTAACCTCTATCATATCGGATGTATATCTTTTCTTCCTGGCTATGATGAAGGGCTTTCCGAATCTTTCTGCGATGAGTGTAGCGATGTGAATACCCATTGCTTCATATGTCAAGATATAGTCAAATTCCCCTATGCCATCTATCTTCCGTCCTATAAGGTCTGCTATGAGGCTTAGGTGGTTTGGATCTATGGGTGATACACCGCTTGTTATAGGGTTGAATAGATAAAGATATTCTCTCCCCCTATAATATGTCTTCTCAACTCTGGACATGGATATAATTTCCTTTAATCTAGAGATGATTTCTCTGTTATCCATAGTAAAATAATTTGAATTGCTAGTCGATATTAATTATAGGTTTGGGAAAAATTGGGTGGAAAAAGGTATAGATGGGTGGGATGGGCCTCTCTACTTCCCCTTGAACTTGGGTTTCCTCTTCTCTAGGAATGCTGAGACCCCTTCAATCACGTCCTCTGTGCTGAAGGTTAGTCCGAACATTGACGCTTCTAAGGTCTCGCCATGCCATAGGTCGGTTTCCATACCAAGCTGTATCGAGTATTTGGCCGCTAGGAGGGCTAGTGGAGGTTTCTCGGCCAGTTTCAACGCGAATTTCCTTGTCTCCTCTTCAAGCTTCTCTGGTGGTACCACCCTGTCAACCAAGCCCATCTTGAGTGCTTCCGATGCGGGTATCATGTCTCCGGTATATATGAGTTCCTTGGCTTTTGAGATCCCGACTATTCTTGCCATCCTCTGTGTACCAGCCGCCCCCGGTATTATGCCTAGATTTATCTCGGGTTGCCCAAGCATCGCAAGTTCGGATGCTATCCTGAAGTCCCCAGCCAATGCCAGCTCCATCCCACCGCCTAGGCAGAAGCCATTTATCATCATTATCACTGGCTTGGTGTAGTATTCTATCTTATTGGTTAGTTCTTGGAATCTTCTAGACATAATCATAGCCTTGAATGGTGATAGTCCCATGAAGCCCGTTACGTCGGCACCTGCGCTGAATGCACGTCCGACGCCACTCAATACCACGACCCTGATATCCTCCATCTCCTCTATCTTGTCGAAGGCCTGACCGAGATTCTTCAGCAACTCTGGGCTCAAGGCATTTAGTCTCTTTGGCCTATTTAGATATATCCATGCGATGGGCGGCTCATACTTTATGAGGACCTCTCCTATGCTCTCCTCCTCCATCTTGGGATAGATGTAGAACCCTTCGCCGCTCTTTCTGCCTAGCTTGCCCTGCTCAACCAACTGTATCAATAGTGGGTCTGGTTTATACTCCTCCCATTTTGTCTCCTCATATCTCTTCTTCAGCCTATCCAGTACCTCGTCCAACCCAAATTCATCTGCATATTTGAGTATCCCCTTAGGGTATCCGAGGCCCAGTTCAGTAGCCTTATCGATATCGTCTCTCGTGGCTATGCCCTCCCTTATAAGCCAAGCAGCCTCATTTATGGCTGGGGCTACCAGATCTATAATATCGACCTTCTCACCTATATCCTTAGGTATATCTGGTCTAGAGTATTTGCCTGGCTCTGGATAGCTATAGAATCCCTTCCCGGTCTTTACACCATATTCACCCGCCTTGAACTTCTCTTCATATAGTGGGCATGGATGTATCTTAGTACCTCTCTCCATTATGGCCTGGCCTACATGATAGATTATGTCTATTCCACTGTAATCTGAGAGTTCGAAGGCGCCCATTGGGAAGCCTAGCCTATATTTTACTGCGGAGTCCACCTCCTCTACTGTGGCTTCGCCCCGGGCGACTGTCCAGCATGCAGACATTAGGAATTTGGTGAGTATTCTATTCACGATGAAGCCTGGGACATCCCTATTGACTATAACTGGTTGCTTCCCGAATCTCTTGGCCAATTCATATGTTATTCTGACCGTTAGGTCCGATGTCTCCTCACCCCTTATGACCTCGACAAGCGGCATAAGGGGAGGTGGGTTGAAGAAATGCATCCCGACGACTTTGTCTCTCCTATCTGTGGCACTCGCTATCTCGGTTATCGGTAGGCTACTGGTATTTGTTGCGAGTATAGCATGTTTAGGTGTGAGCCTATCGAGGTCTGCGAAGACCTTCTTCTTCAGATCGATCTTTTCTGGCACCGCTTCTATGACGAAGTCGGCGTCCCTTACCACCTCTTCGAAGTCAAGGCTAGGATGTATCCTTTTCATTACATCGTCTGTTGCTTCTCTCACCATTCTCTTGGAGACGAGCTTCCCTACACTCCACTTTATCTTCTCCATGGCATTTTCCAGGATTTTCTGGTCTATGTCATACATCCATACCTCATATCCGGCTATGGCTGCTACCTCGGCTATCCCATGCCCCATAGTCCCGGCTCCAATAACAGCTATCTTCTTAATTATATCTACCGACGACATCTTATCCTCACCTCATCAAAACATCTATCCCTAGGGCTCGTTTAAGGAGCTGCCTTATCGTAGTCAACCTCTGTATATCATTGGTTCCCTCGTATATCGTGGTTATAATCGCGTCTCTTAAGTACCTCTCCACACCTGTCTCCTTGTCCACACCTACTCCACCATGGATCTTTATAGCTAAGTTTGACACCTGCTCGGCGACCTCCGTCGCGAATGTCTTTGCCATGGATGCCGCGAATATAGCCTCCTCCCTACCCTGGTCTAAAAGTGTGGCGGCCCAGTAAGTCAGTAGCCTAGCTGCCTGGATATTAGTTATCATATCGGCTAGCTTGAAGCTAACCCCCTCGAACGCTATTATCTGCCTACCGAAGGCGAATCTCTGGAGGCTATAGTTAAATGCCTTCTCGAAAGCACCCTGGGCGATTCCTACAGCCTGTGCAGCAACGCCTATCCTGCCGTGGTCATAGGTCTCTACCAATATCTTGAATCCCTCATTGACTGGCTGGAGTACATTCTCCTCTGGAACCTCTACATTCTCTAGAATGACTTCATTGGGATGCTCCCCTCTCAGGCCCATCACATCAAATTTCGAGCCTATAGTTACGCCCGGCCAGTCCCTCTCAACAATGAATACTGTTAGCCCCCACCACCTCTTCCTCTTGTCCGGTGGCTGGCTTGTCCTAGCTGATACCACGAAGTATTTAGCTTTATCGGCTCCAGTTATGAATATCTTCCTACCATTTAGTATCCACTTATCACCCTTCTTCTCGGCCGTTGCCTGGATTCCGGCAACGTCACTCCCGGCCCCAGGCTCCGTACTTGCATGGGCCGCGAACGCCTCCCCCCTAGCTACCGGGGGTATATACTTCCTCTTCTGCTCCTCGGTACCGAACTTAAGTACTGGGTATGTAAATAGCCCGTTCACCAGCAATGCTGTTCCATAGGCGGGTACGGCTCTTGATAGCTCCTCCATGAGGACCGCCGTTAAAATTGCTCCACCTCCTTGGCCGTCATACTCCTCAGGTATCCCGACTCCCGTGAAGCCCATCTCGATACCCTTCTGTAACAAGTCCTCTGGAATTACCCCGGTCTTCTCGATCTCCATGGCCTTCGGCTCCAACTCATTCTCGACGAATTGCCTGACCTGTTTCCTGAATATCTCAACCTCATCAGGGATCTCTATCCTAAAATCTCTAACATCATTGAATGGAAACACCATTTAGGAATCACCTACATACTAATATTATCAAGATACGTCAGAAATAAAACGGTAGCTATATTTATTTAAACCAGAGTCTAGAGTAGAGATAAATAGGGTGGGGTTAGGCTACTGGCACCCACTCATATGTATAGTAGTTCTCCGGCTCCCTCTTAACTATCTCTAGACGCATCTTCATCCCAGGCTTAAGTTTCTTAGGGTCGTTCTCCCTTATCCATGCGGTTACATTGATTCCTTCGGGGAGCCTTACTATCCCGACGATGTAGTCGTCATAGTGTGAGAATGAGTATGGCTTTACATTTATCTGGGTAAAGGTTAGTAGCTCACCCTCTTTCGACAACTCGATCCATTCCATGTTGGAGGTCCTACATCTGGGGCAGTCTTTCTGCGGTGGGAAATATAGTTGGTTACAGTCTTTACATTTGGTTCCCAGGAGCTTACCTTCTGCAAGGCCATTAAAGAACTCCTTGATATTCTCCACACTGATTATGAATCTTAGGGTGATTTCTCTTTGGTCGAAGTATAGGGCTTTCCCACTCTTCATATCTGGGAACATCGGGACACCTAGACTCTTCTTCATGCTCTCAACGAACTCGAAGAACTGTTTCATCTGGCTATCATACATATCTTTTAACGTCTTCTTCTCCTCTCTACTCATACCATCTCACCTCATGATTTAGATAGCGATAAAATTGTTACGTATGCATAGTGCCCAGTACCACCTATGTTGTGGGCCAGGGCGTATCCATTCTTTATGGGGGCCTGCCTATCCTTCTCAACCCTGCTTAGTAGCTGGTTTGTCAGCTCAGCTATCATCCCTTCACCCGTGGCGGCTATGGGGTGGCCCTTAGCCTTCAGCCCACCGCTCAGATTCACGGGTATCTTACCACCTATATATGTTTCTTCATTCCTAATCATCTCGATACCCTCGCCCCGCTTCGCGAATCCTAGGTCTTCATATGCCATGACCTCGGCTATGGTGAAGCAGTCATGGACCTCGGCTACATCTATCGTCTCAACAGCTTTATCTTTATCTATCCCAGCCTTTTTATAGGCCTGTTCACCAGCCAATACCCCGGCCCTCAGGCTTGTGAATGTATCCCTCTTACTGAGATTCGATGTATCACTGGCGTATCCTATAGCCCTAATCCATACGGGGGAGTCGGTCAGCTGTTTAGCCACTTCCTCACTAGCGAGGATGACTGCGGCTGAACCATCTGTAATAGGTGAGCTATCGAATAGCTTTATCGGCCAGGCTATATACCTAGAGGACATACACTGCTCCACCGTCACCTCCTTCTGGAACTGAGCCTTAGGGTTCCTAGCTCCATAATAATGGTTTTTTACCGCGACTTTACAGAAGTCCTCCTCCGTAGCCCCATATTTATACATATATGCAGTCATATATAGAGCATAGTAACCTGGGAATGTTAGGCCGAAATTCTGGAATTCCCAGAAGTAGTTTCCAGCCCTCCCTATAAACTCCACAACCGTTGGTGTTGGGGACTCATTCATCTTCTCCACGCCAACCGCCATAGCGATGTCTACATGGCCGGATGCAACCATATCATACGCGAGTTTAACTGCCGCACTACCCGATGCACACGCCGCCTCGACCCTAACCGTTCCTGTGGGGCATATGCCTGCATATTCATTTATGACTACCGCCGATAATGGCTCGCTGCTCCACCCCCCGACATTTGATACTACAACATACTCGATATCCTTCTGCTCAAGCCCAGCATCTTCAAGGGCCATATTTATAGACTCCCAAGCCAGTTCAGGTAAACTCACATCGTTTCTCACACCGTATTTGGAGTGTCCAACCCCCACTACAGCAACATTCCTTTTCATAATATATCCCTCTACAAAATAATCCTAGTTAACACTATAAATTGTCGTGGATTCAAATTAAAAGAGTGTATAAATTCTATAAATCTACAAGTCCATATGCTAGTCAGATGTTAATCGACGATGGAAACCTCCAATACGGGCATTTAATATCACCCTATGCATCTACCTCTTGTCGAAGAAATATTTATTTTATTAGGTGGCATATTTACACGTTATTCGACTATATATCTTAAATTCAGTGGATATAGATTCTTTATATGGTGTCTCTGTTTGAAATATAAGGTTTTGTTTGCGTCTTCAAGTGTGGGTCTGGGCCACGTCACTAGGGATTTCTATCTATCCTTATTGATGGATTTTGCGGATATAGATTGGCTAACAAGTGGAATGGCGATAGAGTATCTTAAGGATAAGAACGTAAATGTTAGCCTAGTGTCGTACGACTTGGCATCACTGGGTGATTATGTTGGGAGCCTCTTCCGTGGAAGCCGTCTACATATGGGTATGGAGGATGCTAGGGGGATATATAGGGTGATTAGGGAGAACTCGAGGCTGATTAGCGAATATATTGATTTCGAGGCCTATGACTGTATCATATCTGATGAGGCTTGGGAGCTTCTATTTATCGAGGACCTCCCAGTTCCCAGGATATATATAACTGATTTCACAAAATTCAAGGCGTCTAGGTTCTCCATTTGGCAGAGGCTTGCATACTGGTTTTTAAATAGGGAGATTAATAGGAGGGTCCGGGAGTATAACCTTAGATTCTACGTTGGTTTCTCAGGCGACGCTGGTAATATATATAGATACTATGGGATTATACCTACTCATTGGCCGGTCGACACCTATGAGGAGGAAGATTATATTCTTATAAATATTGGTGGGACAGATGCTGGGACTTATATAGCGGAATATGTTGCCAGCATATTGGGTAGTGAATTTGAGACGGTGATTGTTGGTGGGTCAAAATATTTTGATCCTAATCCACTCGATAAGATACTTGGGGCGAAGCTGGTTATAACTACTGCGGGCTACGGGAGCCTGGTTGAGCTTATAATGAATAGGAAGAGGGGTATTGTTATACCCTTGGAGGGGCATTTTGAGCAGGAGGATAATGCTAAGGTGT
>WAMZ01000059.1 GCA_015522055.1 Candidatus Geothermarchaeota archaeon | reverse complement strand
TATTCATACCCAGATTCGATAAAAAATCTATATGTCCTCTGCATCTGGATATACAATTGTATACTAATGTGATGCGAAATATTTTCAGCTAAGAGTTTTTATTAGTTTACGTTTTATACTGAGAGTAACTTGTAATTAGTATGGGAGACATGACTAGAGTAGTTGTTGTAGGTGGGTCCGCCGCGGGTATGGCTGCCGCTGCGAAGGCTAAGAGGGTCGATCCAAGTTTAGATGTCATCGTATTTGAGAAGGGTGGGTATGTATCGTATGCTCCCTGTGGTATACCGTACTATATATCAGGGTTGGTGAGGGATATTGATGAACTGGTTTACTATAAGCTAAACTATTTCATTGAGAAGAGAGGGTTGGATGTAAGGATCCATCATCTGGTGACAGACATCGATCCAGATAATAAGGTGGTATATGTAAAGGACTTGAAGAATGGAAACGAGTATAGCGTTAGTTATGATAAGTTGATGCTGGCGACAGGTGGTGTACCGATAAAGCCTCCTATAGATGGTGTGGATCTAGATGGTATTCATACCCTAAGATTATTAGAGGATGGATATAGTTTTAGAGCCCGAGTTAATAAGGCTAAGACTGTGGCCATTGTGGGTGCGGGTTATATAGGAATTGAGGTGGCTGAGGCTCTACGATCTTTAAACAAGAGGGTCCTGGTCTTCGAGATGTTGGACCAAGTTATGCCGTCTCTTGATAAGGAGGCTGCTAAACTAGTTGAGGAGGAGCTTGTAAGGAATAGTGTTGAGCTTCATCTTGGCGAGAAGGTGGTGGCATTCGAGGGTGGAGAGGAGGTTAAGAAGATTGTTACGACTAAGGACTCGTATCCAGTTGATTTGGTTCTGATGGCCGTAGGTGTCAAGCCCAATGTAGATTTGGCCAGGAGAATTGGTGTCGAGCTGGGTGAGACTGGTGCAATAAAGGTCAATGAAATGATGGAGACAAATATCATGGATATCTATGCGGGTGGCGATAATACTGAGGCTATAAATCTGGTTACCGGTAAACCGACATATATACCTCTGGCCCCCGCTGCAAATAAGATGGGTAGGGTGGCCGGCGAGAACATGGCTGGTGGAGAGGCTAGATTCCCTGGTGTCGTAGGTACGTCTATCGTCAAGGCCTTCGACCTAGAGATTGGTAAGACAGGTTTATCGCTTAGGGAGGCCTTGGAATATGGATTCGACGCCGTCGCAGTAGATATATGGCATGGTGTTAAAAGCCACTATTACCCCGGTTTCTCCAAGATGTACCTAAGGTTGGTGGCTGACAGGGATACACATAGGGTCTTAGGCATACAGGCAGTTGGTAGGGAGGGGGTCTTAGCAAGAGTAAATACTGTAGCTACAGCTTTGATGGCTGGCATGAGGACTGAGGAGCTTAAGATGCTCGACCTTGCATACGCACCACCCTTCGCCCCTGTCTGGGATCCCATAATAGTGGCTGCAAATGTAGTTGAGAGGTATTACTAGATGGAGTCTCATTAGATAACTATTAGTATTATGCCGATGACGATGAGTATAGATGAGTAGACTATCCTCCTATTTATCAATTCTATATCCCTATTAACCATATATGAAAATAGGATAGTTAGTAGTGGCGTCCCTGAGAAGACTATACCGACTATACTGACCTCCACCATATTCAATGATATATATCTGAAGAATTGCCCCATGTTAACCAATATTCCATTCAGTATCATATATGCAAGCTTAACCTTATCCAGCGTTATTAACTCATTTAGGTATTCTTCGTGACCAAGCAGCCCGACCAAGAAGGGTATGGACGTCGAGTATGATATCAATACACCAGTTATAGGTGCTCTATTTATGAGTAATGCGGCCCTAACTAAGAGGGATGATGACGCGAATAGGATGGCTGTTAGTAGTGCTGGTGGAAAGCCTCTCCTGAATTCCCTGACGTATATATTCCCAATTGCCATAAAATATATACCTATGGAGACAATCAAGACACTTAACACCTTATTTATCGTCAGTATCTCTCCCAGGATGGGGATAGCTATTATCGCTGAAAGAACATTGCTCGTAGACATTATTGGATACGAGGCCGACGATCCCATCTCGTGGATGGCATAATAAAGCGTAAATCTACCCAGGACAAAATGGACGATACCAGCTAACATAAATAGAGCTACTGCCTGTGGAGTCAGCCTCGGCATCTCTGTACCCATTACTCCAGACATTAGCGCTATAAGATACATGGGGATACCGATCAAGACAGATATCAATACCGTCGAATATACCCCACCTCCATATACCCCTCTCCTCGTCGTCACGCCGCTTGAGGCGAAGAAGATCGACGATATGAATGCTATGGCCACACCGAGATAAAATTCGCCATCCATCTCATCCAACACCATCCAAGTAGCTCCTTATAGACCTAAATACCTTTATCCACATATCCCATGTAAGCCTCCCAGTCTGAGTATTCTGCCTACTCGGGTGATAAGATACGAAGAGCCTCTTACCCAAACCCCTCAAGTCATATGCAACGCCGTGCCTGAAGTGGATATATCTCCTATCTAAGCCATATAATATATTCAACGCCCTCAATGTCCAGTCGAAGCTTATCCTACCTAGTGTCAATATAGCCTTGATATTCCTCAATATCTCAAACTCCCTGATAAGATAGCGTTGACAGTTAATTAACTCACTCCTTAACGGCTTATTTTTTGGAGGTGCACACCTAGCGACAGCAGTTACATAGCAATCAATCAATTTTAGTCCGTCGTCCTTATATCGCGATACCGGTTGATTGGCGAAGCCCGTCTCATACAATGCTTTTATCAACCAGTCACCTGATGAGTCGCCAGTAAACATCCTACCAGTTCTATTGCCACCGTGGGCCGCTGGGGCCAATCCAACGATGAGGAGTCTAGCATTCAAATCACCGAATCCTGGTAATGGACGCCCCCAATATTCAAAATCCCTAAATCTTCTAACCTTCTTCCTAGCCACCTCCGCCCTATATTCCACAAGCCTCGGACACAATTTACAATTGATGATTTCTTGGACAAGCATCGATATCTCAGGCTCCGGCTCCATATCCAGCACCAGAATGATAGAATGTTTCTTATGGCATTAATATGAAATAATTTATGTTTTTAGATATATATCAGTAATATAGCTTTGACGCTTATTTAATTTTGTTTTCTATTAAAATAACAATATTTAATTTTAATATTTGTCTATATATCAATTTAAATCATTTTTTGATATGTTTTTAGTAATATAGTTGCATTCCCTTTGGTGGTGGAGCATGGTCGAGTACATATATCCACTTATATCCACAATAACATCGGGGGCATTTACAGTAGCATTAGTTATTCAATATATGAAGCGGAGAAAGCTACACCAGCTCATTTGGAGCATATCCTTATTCATGTTCTTCCTGACTACATTATTCGAGTTCTTGGCAGCATATTACTATACTAGCAATCCTGGGAGCCTTGGATGGACGCCATTGATGTATAAATTATATTATGTGTTGACACCTCCGATGGTCGCGTTGATGGGGACCGGCTCCCTATACCTCCTCACCCACAAGCCCTATGGCAAGATTATGCTCATATATACCATTATAGTGACGATCCCGCTATTTGCATTGGGTCTAACCGCGGATGTGGCTGGGGCGTTGGAGACAGCGGTAAAGGAGGTTGGTGGAACCGAGATAGCTGGTGCGGCTATGCCTAGCTACGTCAGGATATTTTCACCCATGATGACAATACCAGGTGGAATATTTCTAATAGTTGGGGCACTATACAGCTTCTGGCTTGACAAAACCAGAAAATATAATCTTCTCGTGGCACTAGGTGGGCTATTCCCATTCATTGGGGGGCTTAGGGCAAGATTCGGAATGTACGAAGCATTCTACTTCCTTGAATTAATAGGTATAGTGATACTCTTCACCGGCTTCCTGCTGAGCTGGGAATACATAGCTAAGAGGGAGGCTTTGGGAAAAGTAGAGAAGGCGGTAACCACCTAATAAATTCTATTTATATCCTAATTTAATCAGTGTATGTGGTGGTGGCTTACCTCCCCTAGATATTTTCCGCTCAATCTATGGATAAGAGCCTCATATTTCTCGTGTACACCTTCACCGATATCTTCTCGCTCTACCCTATCGAATTCGTTGTCCATCTCATCTATGTCACTGGGGGTCATGACCTCCCTCGCCATCGGGAAAAGAATGTTATCTTCTTTATCGATGTGCCCCCTTAGTAGCGTGATATAGTCCCATGCAGCCTTTATAAATAAGTCCCTGCCTCCAGATTCGCCTCCCTTAATCATAGATATTCCTTTACTCATCCTTCTAACGGCATCTCGGCCCTGCTCATGCTCATCAAGCATAACTCCTATAGGCCCACCCTCCTTAGGAATACCTCTCTCAATCATCTTAGGGAATAGCACTCCCTCCTCCTTACCATGGTGGCATTTATCTGCAAAAGTCCTGATGAAATCGATTAGGCTCTCCACATCCCCTGTATCAATCTCACCACTAGATTCATATTCACCAACTATCTTCTCTAGAATCGCTATAGCCTTCTCGATCACCCTATGCTCAGCCATCAGCCTATCAACTGGATCCATATGCATCACACATATTATATGTATCGGGCTATGAATTTAATAGATGGTATTTTTTACAGTAGAGTTATGAATATATGGAATATATTTTTCACAATAGATATTAATAATCAGGATTTATTTAGAGCTGGTTGTACTTGAACGTTACCGCATTTCATTGGCAATAAATGTTAAATAGCTTCCCATTCATTATATATTGGTTTAACAGTGTTTATTAGGCTTGATGGGTAGCCATCATGGCAATCTACAAATATATATTGAAGAGGATATTGATTGGATTAGCCACGGTCTTCGGTGTATTGACAATTATATTTATATCTATCCGGCTCGTTCCAGGGGACCCTGCGGTAATTGCCTTGGGAGACCTCGCTAATCCAGAGGATATAGCGAGGCTTAGGCATGCATGGGGTCTAGACCTACCCATTCATGAGCAGTATATAAAATTTATGTCGGATGTATTGCTACGGGGGGACTTCGGATTATCTATTAAGAATAACCAGCCAACCATGCTCAGGGTATTGAATAGGCTTCCATACACCATTACTCTAGCCGTTATGGGTACGCTTATAGCGATAGGCATTGGGATAGTTTTAGGTGTGCTTGCCGCGTTGAAAAGAAACTCAATAATAGATATTTTGGTAATGGTGTTCGTGGTTCTGGGTTTCAGCGTACCAGTATTCTACCTCGGCCTAGTATTCATCCAGTTCTTCAGTATACAGCTTAAGTGGTTCCCAGTCTTGGGCCCCAATCCAAACTATGGATTACTTGAAAACCTTAGGAGGCTCATCCTACCCAGCCTAGCTGTCGCGATAGGTATAGGTGCTGTGACGGCCAGGATGACTAGGAGCAGCCTACTAGAAGTATTGAATATGGATTATATCCTTACCGCTAGGGCTAAAGGGGCGCCTGAATCAAGGGTTGTATTTAAGCATGCCTTGAAGAATGCCTTGATACCTGTAGTCACTATAGTTGGCCTTAACTTCGGCGCCCTACTAGGTGGTACAGTACTAATAGAATATGTTTTCGGAATACCAGGGCTCGGCTCCCTCCTAGTGGAGGCCGTCTTCGAGAGGGACTATCCACAGATCCAAGCATCGGTATTTGTATTCAGCTTGATGTTCATATCGGTCAATATCGTGGTTGATGTATTGTATCACTACCTAGACCCTAGGATCCGGCTTGAGTAGGGGGTGTATAGATGGGTATATTAGACCTAGTCATGGAGAGCAAACTATTCCTGATAGGGATGATACTCCTATCAATGATAACGGTTATGGCGGTATTCGCGGATTTTATAGCGCCATATGACCCCATAGCCCAAGACTTCAGCCCGAAACTTCCCCCATCTCCTGAGCACCCCCTTGGGACGGATGAGTTGGGTAGGGATGTATTTAGCCGCCTCATATATGGTAGTAGGATAACCCTATATGTAGCCTTTGTATCAGTCTCCATTGCATGTCTGATAGGTATCCCCATAGGCCTTGTCGCAGGCTATTATGGAGGGGCTGTGGATAAGATACTTAACTTCGCTATAGACCTCATGCTCTCCTTCCCAGCCATAATACTCACGATTTTGATCACCGGAATGTTGGGGCCCAGCCTGACAAATGCGATGATAGCTATAAGCATAGCATTCGCACCTAGGATAGCGAGGATAGTTAGGGGGCAAGTCCTCTCGGTGAAAGAGGAGGACTATGTTGTCGCTGTCAAGGCCATGGGGGCTAGCGGAGCCTATACCATGGCTAGACATGTACTTCCAAATTCTATAGCCCCCCTATTGGTGCAAGTGACCCTCTCACTGGGGACGGCTGTACTGGTCGAGTCGGCCCTCGCATTCCTCGGCCTAAGTGCACAGCCCCCGACGCCATCATGGGGAGACATGCTGAATAGGGGGAGGAGATATATTTATACCGCGCCTTGGATGATAACGGCACCGGGAATAATGATTACCCTAGCCGTCCTCGCTTTCAACTTGATTGGAGACGGCCTAAGAGATCTACTCGACCCGAGGTTGAGGAGGCTATGAGTAGGTTGCTCGAGGTCAGAGATTTAAAAACATACTTCTTCCTAAGGAAAGGAGTTGTGAAGGCTGTGGATGGAGTATCCTTCGACCTAGATAAGGGTGAGGCGCTCGGCATAGTGGGTGAGTCCGGCTCGGGTAAGACTGTCACCGCATTATCCATAATGAGGCTAGTCCCATATCCAGGCCGCATAGTCGATGGAGAGATAAAATTTAAGGGCAGGGACCTACTCAGCCTCAGTGAGGATGAGATGAGGAAAATCAGGGGGAAGGAAATATCGATGATATTTCAAGATCCACATAACAGCCTAAACCCCGTATATAACGTGGGTTGGCAAGTCGGCGAGGCTATAGAGCTTCATACGGAGGGTAAGCCTATCTGGAGCAGAATATTGGATAAGGTAATCAGTATTCTAAGGGGGGTGGGTATACCGAAGGTTGAGGAGAGGATATATGACTACCCCCACCAGTTTAGTGGTGGGCAGAAGCAGAGGATTATGATAGGTATGAGTGTATCCAATAACCCAGATTTAATTATCGCAGATGAGCCTACCACAGCCCTAGATGTGACCATCCAGGCCCAAATTATAGACTTACTTAAAGAACTTAGGCATAGGTATGGTAGCTCTATCATGCTAATAACACATAATATGGGATTGGTGGCAGAGCTATGTGATAGGATCGCCGTCATGTATAGTGGGAAGGTCGTTGAGTATGGTGATATAAATAGGATCTTCGAAGAGCCGCTACACCCATATACCCAGCTCCTCCTCGAATGTATACCTAGGACAGATAGAGATGTTGATAGGCTTATGTCGATACCTGGGGAGCCACCTGACCCGATAAGTCCACCTAGGGGATGTAGATTCCATCCACGATGTCCCTATGCAAAGGATTGGTGCAGGCGTGACGACATATATGTATATAGGGATAATGACCATATGGTGAGCTGTGAGCTCTATAGGTGACTTATATGGAGAATAAAGTCGTTGAGGTTGAGGATCTTAAAGTATACTATGAGAGGGGTGGCGGGCTATTAAGTAAGCCTATGTATATCAAGGCGGTCGATGGCGTGTCATTCAGTATATCTAGGGGGGAGGTATTGGGGCTTGTTGGGGAATCCGGCTCAGGTAAGACCAGTGTGGGGAAGGCGATAGCCGGTATAGTTAGACCTACCTCCGGCAAAATAAGCGTATTGGGTAGGGATATAATAAATTTATCGAGGGGGGAGGCTAGGAGGCTTAGGCCGAAGATACAGATGATATTCCAGAATCCATTTAGTAGTCTGGATCCGAGGATGAGGGTGAGGGACATTATTGTGGAGCCTCTAAAGATAGCGGGTATAAAGGATATAGATTTTAGGGTTAAGGCGGCTGAGCTCTTGGAGATGGTTGGACTCAGTGAGGAGCATCTAGACCGATTCCCCCACCAGTTCAGTGGCGGGCAGAGACAGAGGATAGCCATTGCTAGGGCATTATCCACCAACCCTGAGTTAATAATCGCGGATGAACCGACATCAGCCCTAGATGTAAGTATACAGGCACAGATACTCAACCTATTGAAGGAGCTCAGGGATAAACTGGACCTAACTATGCTATTCATTAGCCACGATATAGGGGTTATAAGGTATATCGCGGACCGTGTCGCAGTAATGTATGCAGGTAAAATAGTTGAGCTAGGCAATAAGAGGGATGTTATAGACGAGCCGCTACATCCATATACAGAGAGCCTCCTCGAGGCTGTCCCAGTACCACATCCCAGTAAGAGGAGAAAGGAGACTATAATCCCTGGTGAGCCTCCAGACCCTATCAATCCACCCAGTGGATGTAGGTTTCATCCACGATGCCCACACGCATTAGATATCTGTAGGACGGTCGAGCCAAAATTAATCTACATGGATAACTCTAGAATGGTAGCATGCCACTTATACCAAGATTAGGATAAAAAAAGGGTGAATGGGCTCAAGGTAAGTTGATTTAATAATGGATTTTCCTGAGGGGTATAGGTGGTGCCACCGCTAACAGAATCATTGATGCATCGAATATGGGTGCCAATGTCTGCTGCTGGGGGGTGGCCCCCTCTATATATACATATTCCATCCAGTCGCCATACCAGTTGAAGTTATCTGGTGTGAAGTTCTTAATACTGGATTTCAATGCTATAATAAGCTTTCCATAGTATAGTGGGTATATTGGTAGGTCCTCCATCAGCTTGACCTGAATCTGCTTATATATCTGTGCCCTCTCATCCTCGTTTGTAGTCGCTATCGCCTGCTTGATCAATGGATCTACATCCCTATATCTAGCGAAGTTTATGCCACCTGGAGGAATAGAGTCTACACTGAAACATGTCTTCATAATTATGCTTGGCTCAGGCGGCCTACCACCTAATGGCAGATAAGTTAAGTTGGAAACTCCCTTAACGACCAGTGCATCATACCATGAGGCGAAGTCCATAACGACTAACTCAATATTTATACCTACCTTCTTAAGCTGGCTCTGGATATATTCACCTATCTCAACATATGGGAATGCATTCGGTAGCTGGAACTTTATATTTATCTCGGTCTGGCCAGTATCCTGTTTAAACTCGTCGACTAATGCCTTAGCCCGATCCAAGTCATATGGATACTGGGGTACATCGTTCGTCGCATATAGGTAGCCGCCTACAGGTAGCCACCCCACGGCCTCCACAACCGTATCGCCGAGGATATCCTTAACTATATAGGTTCGATTAACCGAGTGGGCTATCGCCTTCCTAATCCTAATGTCACTAAGGAATACATCCGTTTCAGTATTAAATATTAAGCTATTGATACCTGTACCGACCTCCTCCAAAATATTTATATCGCCTCCAGCCGCCAAATCCCTTAGCTGGATAAGCTTCTCTGGGTCGGTGATCTCATATACATCGGCCTCCCCACCGATGAAAGCCTGGAACCTTAGGTCATCATCAGCTATAGGCTTATAAATTATATCCTTTACATGGGGCCCGTCGGTCCATCCATAGTAGTCCTCGAAGGCCGTGAGTTTAACTTCACCAGTCTCCTCGTTATAGTAAACCAATTCATATGGCCCTGTCCCAACAGGGCTCTTACCATATTCAGTCTCAGGATCATCCAGACTCTCATAATATGCCTTACATACTATGAAACCATTCCTATATGGAGCTAAGGCATACAAGAAAGCCGGGTCAGGCTTTTTAAGGACAAACTTTACTGTATAGGTGTCAACAACCTCGACTCTATCAAGCGCATCAAACAAGCTACGATATATCACGCTTATATTTGGATTCAATATCCTATCGAAGGTGAACTTTACATCCTCAGCAGTAAATTCTCCCCAACCCTTATGCCACTTGACACCACGCCTCAAATAAAATGTATACTCCAACCCATCTGGCGATACTTCCCAGGACTCAG
>WAMZ01000058.1 GCA_015522055.1 Candidatus Geothermarchaeota archaeon | reverse complement strand
TATCTATACACCTCTATTAAGTGTCTATCGGAAACTATCTAATTTATTTTAAATCTCTACTTCTTAAAATCTTTAATTTTTAAGGTGGTTGGAGCTGCTTATTAGATGGGGTTTGGGTTATCTAAGTATAAAGAAGTTAAAATTTATATCCATTGATAAGGTTGATGCCGAGGGCCTAGGATCCTCGGCGGCTGAGGCGGTCCCTGCGGGGAGGAGGCTATCGTTATTTCCTCCCCCGTTGAATAGGGAGGGGGAATATATTATTATATCAAGCTTATCGGCTCAGTATATTAAATCTGGTGCGGGGCATATCTTGGTTGGGGCGGGAGTGTCATTAGATCAGCTCGTGGATTTCTTAAAGTATAATGAGATGTATATTGGGTCGGTGCTCCCCCCATTTAGGCATGAGAGTATAGGCGGTCTATATTCCAATGGTTTGTTGGGGGAGCCGTCGGGTGGAGGTGTGATCAGGCCTCTTGAAACTATAAATATTGGGGATAGGTCAATCTATAGGGATTTCCTGATTAGATTTGGTGAGTCACCCAGTTACATTGTCTATGATTTCGGTATAGAGTCCTTGGATGGTTTGAGGAGCTTGGTAGGTAAACTTGGGGATGCTATTGAAGGTGTTGGTAGACTAACAATATATTACTCCGATGGTGGTTATAGGGTGAGGCTATATGTCCCTAGGAGGCATCGTAAATTAATAATTGGGGTATTGTCCAATATTGGTGCGGAGGAGCACTCTATCTACGATAGTTATATCGAGTTTGTGGACCCAGCTGAGTTGGTGGGGGCCGGCTTCAACCATATCCTCCTATATAGAAATGTCCCGTTGGGATATATAGCTGTAGATGTAGGTGAGGCTATATTACTCTATGGTGATCTGGGGTCGAGAATTTATATTGTATTGTCTCGTGGGGTTGTCGTTAAACCGGGATATAGCAAGTATATTGTTGTGGATGGGGGTAGGCTTAGGCTTTACTATTAAATCCATATAACTATATAGTATTTTATTTGGTTGCATGGTTCGTGTCTTGGGGTAGCTGGGTTATGCCTTACTCAGTTCTCGGCTTCTGTGGTGACTGGCCTCCAGGTAACTCTATCATCCTTGATGTAGATATGTTTAGGGGGGATAGGGCTCTCATCCTCTCACTGTTGAGGGTTGGGGATGGGTGTAAGAAGGCACTATATGACCTCTTTGACGACGATTTTAGGAAATTGGTGGATAGGCTTGATGGTTTCATGGATATGTGGAGGAGGGATTTGGATAAAGGGTATAGGAGGGTTGGTAGGGGGATGCATAGATTTATTTTATACCCTCTTGGACCAGGCTGCTCTTCATATAAATTTCAGTTGGATGTTGTTCGGCTGTTTACGAGGGTGGTTGACGGCTTCGGATATATAGTCATTCCATATATTACCTATATACTTAATCTAGTTAGCTATCTTGACCTTGGGGGTAATGGCTCTGCTGCTGAGTCTATTGTCGATATAATTAGTAGATATTTGGAGGGAGTAGACCATTTAGTAGTCCCCGACCATCTGGATCTAAAGCTGTTTAATAGGTATCTGGGGGATGTCGGGGTTGAGTATTCATGTATATGTGGGTATATGACTGGTTTGCTTGAGTCTGAGGAGTTTTATATACCAGACTTACATGGTATAACCCTGAATATATTGAGGCCGGCTGCCGAGGATCTTGTCGTAGACTATAATAAATATATTGAGGTATTAGGCTATTTTCCGGGGGTTAGGTATATGGAGTCTAATATTCGGTTCCACTCTCTATTATGCTTTAGGAGGAGGCTCTCTAATATACTGCTTTCTAGGGTGGATACATCTCTGTATATTAAGTCGTTTGAGGCTGTTCCCCATAAAGTATTGTTGTCACCTGATATTTATTCAGTAGATGTGTTATATTCCTTGTTTAGGGGGAGGCCTTTTGTCGTTGGTTCGGTCCCACATTTTATATTGTCGTCTTTTAGGAGGGGTGGTGTTTGATGGGTTATCCTGATGATTTCATTAGGGTTGTTGAGGATATTAAGTCTATGAGGATTAGGGGTGCTGCAAGGATAGCTAGGGAGGCGGTTTCAGCCCTTAGGGTGGCTAGCGAGGGCTTTAGTGGGGGTGTGGAGGAGTATATAGATTATATTAAGGGGGCTGCTAGGATGCTTGTTAATACTAGGCCTACTGCCGTGTCGCTGCCGAATGGTATTAGGTATGTATTGAATAAGTTGCTTAGTGATTACCGCTCTGGATTGGATTCGGTTGAGCAGCTTAAGGATAGGCTCGATAGATATGTAGATGAGTTTATAAGGATCTCGGTTGAGGCGGCCGAGAAGATCGCTGTTTATGGGGCGAGGAGGATAGAGGATGGCGATGTATTACTTACACATTGTAACTCGAGTGTCGCTATCGGTGTTATTAAGAGGGCTTTCGATGAGGGGAAGTCGATCAAGGTGTTTGTTACCGAGACCCGGCCAAGGTATCAGGGGAGGCTGACGGCTGAGGCCCTATCGAGCCATGGGATTGAGACTACGTTGATAGTTGATTCTGCGGCTAGATATTATATGAATGAGATCGATAAGGTTGTTGTGGGTGCGGATGCGATAGCGGCCAACGGCGCGGTTGTCAATAAGATTGGTACTTCGCAGATCGCGTTGGCGGCCCACGAGGCTAGGACGTCGTTCATGGTTGCTGCCGAGACCTATAAATTTAGTCCCGATACTTTGTTCGGTAGGCTTATAAAGATTGAGGAGAGGGAGGTTGAGGAGGTTGTTCCTAGGGAGTGGTTGGAGAAGAATCCGGGTGTGAGGGTTAGGAACCCGGCCTTCGATGTTACCCCACCTGAATATATAGATTTGATTGTGACTGAGTTGGGTGTTGTGAGTCCATCTATGTTTCCCTTATTGATAATGGAGAGGTATGGCCTCGTCTATTCTGAGCTTGAGCCCTGGGAGTAGCCCTCCATGGGGAAGGTATATATCGTCCTCTCAGGCACCGTCTTGAGGAGCATGCCCTCGATTATCACGGGTGGGTGGCTCTCCAGTACTCTAATTGCATCCTGAAGCTTTATGCTTCTCTCTGCATATATCTCGAGGATCTTCTGCCCAGCCACCACTTTCCTACCCCTCTTTACATGGAGGATTATGCCTGCACCCTTCTCCTTGGGCGCGCCTGCGGCCCTAGCTAGCTGGTTGATGGCCTTATTGGATACCTTTGTTACGAATCCATCAACTGGTGCGTATACCTCATATTTATATTGTCCTATCGGTATATCCTCTGGCTTTATGTTGGGGTCTCCTCCCTGGGCCTCTATTATCTCCTTCATCTTCTGGTAGGCCTTCCCACTAAATAATATGTCTTTCGCCAGCTTATGCCCCATCCCGACAGGGGCCTTACCGCCCATCTCGAGGAGTAGGCCGGCTAGGCTACAGGACTTTTCAACTAGGCTGGCTGGGGCCTTCCCCGGCTCTATTAGGGCTTCCAACGCCTCCTTCGCCTCTAGGGCGGGGCCTACGTTATGTCCGACTGGCTGCTCCCCATAGGTTATCCCGGCCTGCACCCTTACACCAACTCTATTCCCGAGTTCTATTACTAGGCGTGCAAAGTTTATGGCCTCTTCAACGGTCTCCATCTTGGTTTCCTTGCCTATGGGGATGTCCAGTACCATTGTATTTATACCAGCAGCTAGTTTCTTCGCCATTATACTGGCCAGCATCTGTGGCTCTGGGTCTATCCTAAGGGTTTTCTCGGCATTTATTATTATGTCGTCGGCTGGGGCTAGGTTTAGGGCGCCGCCCCATATTAATGCTCCTCCAACCTTGTTTGCTACCTCCATAAACTCCTCGATTGATAGGTTGACATCTGCTAATACCTCCATCGTATCAGCTGTCCCTGAGGGGCTAGTTATGGCTCTGCTCGATGTCTTGGGTATGAGTAGGCCCGATGATGCGATTATAGGTACTATAAGTAGGCTTACCTTATTTCCAGGTACTCCACCAATACTATGTTTGTCATATGCGGGTCTCCCGAACTCGATTCTCTCTCCGCTCTCGGCGATCGCCCTTGTTAATGCCTCTATCTCATCCATATCCATACCTACATATTTCTGGGCCATTACGAAGCCCATTATCTCTGTTCTACCTAGTAGGCCGCTGACGATTTCATTTACTATCGTCTTCATCTCGGCCCTATTCAGCTTCTCTCCCGCTATCTTCTTCTTAATTAATTCTATGCTCTCAGGCTTATGTGTCTGGGATATCTTGACTTCATCGCCGGATGATAGGCCCAGTCTCTCGGCATACTTTGTTGGGATTAATAGTGTTCCTTCCTCAACCATATCTTTAGTGGTGGCTACTGTAAATATCTCTTTAAGGGATTTATTCTTTGCATTTGATACCAGGATTTTATCCCCACTTTTTATCTCCAATTTCTCTGCATCTAATATGTTTATGATAACTATCTTCTCGTCGTAATCTAATTCCTTGGCTACTACCACGAGTCTATCCTTCCTCTTCATAATATATATTAAAACTGTCCCAAATAATTATATTTTAGAAGTCGGTGTTGGATGCTCTACGCTGACTCTATGTTGTAGTGCGGCTGCTGGTGTTATGCGATGTATAGGGATGTGGAGCTTGAGGCTAGGCGTCAGATAATCTCATATTTACAAGACTATGCTAGGCATATGGTTGAGATATGTGGTATGATCATCAAGCTTTTCGATATGGCTTTGGAGGGTGGGGAGGATAAGCTTAAGCTACTTTATTCTGAGGTGAGGAAGCTTGATAGGTCGGCTACGGAGCTCCAGAAGACTATAACGAATGAGATTATTAGGTCCAAGCCTTTCTTAACCAATAGTGATATTCTATATTCGCTTGTGACGATGATGGGTGATATAATTGATTCATTGGATGGGGCTGGTTATAGAGCGGCCCATCTATCGATATCTAGTATGGGTAGTGAGTATATCGACTTACTTAAGGATATCTCGGCGAAGGTTTATGAGGAGATAGATGCTTTTAGGGAGGCTATATACCTACTTGGATATAACCCCTCGGCCGTGAAGAATGCTATTGAGAAGATATATGTATTGGAGAATGAGGTGGATGAGGTTTATAGGGGGAATGTGTCATATGTATTTACCACGGCGGGCGATGGAATATCTATACTTAAGTGGATGGAGATAGCTGAGAGGCTGGAGAACGCCGCCGACTATATTGAGCGTGCGGCAGATATCCTGCTTTCACTACTGATGGGTTAACCAAAGAATCTAATTCTCGGTCCTGTGGAGCATTTAATTTATTTATTGCATACTCTCTGGTTGTTTTTTGGAGTGAAGGGGGATGGCGGAGTATACTGGGGTCTTTTATGGCTCTAGAGTGATTGTGTGGGATGTTGATGAGGCTAGGGAGATTTGGTCGATGGGGTTCTATGGTAAGCCGCTCGGTATCTATAAGCCTAAGAGCCCCGACTTCGAGACCCCTCTACTCCTGGATCTGTTGGAGGCTTTATATCTTTATGACCGGGGGGTCTTGAAGATAGTTTATAGGGATGGGGAAGCTATAGGTAGGGAGGAGCTACTTAGGCATTGTAGGAGAAACTATGTGAATTTTGATGATAAGTATCTGGTTTATAAGGATCTTAGGGATAAGGGGTTCGTAGTCCTATCTGGACTAAAGTTTGGGGTTGACTTCGCTGTCTATAGGAAGGGCCCAGGTTTGGAGCATGCACCCTATTTGGTGGATGTGATGAAGCCGGATTCATCTATGAGTGGGGATGATATTATTAGGGCTGGGAGGCTGGCTACGACGGTGAGAAAAAGGTTTGTGATAGCTGTACCTAATTTGGATACGGGGGAGGTTAGGTACCTTATCTTCAGGTGGTGGAGGCCCTAGGCCGATCTACTCCTCCTCGATCTCCAGTTTCTTCGTCTCTGTAGACTGGCTCAGCTTTGGAACAGTTATTACTAGTATCCCGTTATTTAGCTTGGCCTTCATCTTATCCCTATCTATGTTCGAGGGTAGCCTTATCCTCACTGAGTATCTCTTGTATGGGGTCTTGGCATTTATGTTTAGGGTCCCTTCCCTAACCTCTATATCTATATCCTCCTTCCTTGCGCCGGCAAGCTCAACGACTATCTCGTAGTGGTCCTTCTTGTCGAATATGTCGTATACTGGGGTGGTCTCCTCTGATATCTTAACTCCATATGGCTGCATCGGCTTCACGTTACCGAAGAACTTTACTTCCGGTTTATCCATCCCTGTATTCCATCTATAGGTGAATCCGAAGACTAGAGGCTCTCCCCTGCGCCCCAAGTCTGATAGGTATCCAGGCTTGACCTTGGTGAGCTCGGTAATTATCTTCCTTATCCTCCTCATCTCCTCCTTAAACAACTTATCTATTTCCTCGAAGAAGTCATCATCGAACGCCATTTCCCCATCACCTCCACTGAATAAAAATTAATTTTCCTTATTTATAAATTTTTATTTTTCAATATTTCCATAAATCGCTTTTTTCTATTTTCTATCCTATTGAACATTTCCAAATATATCATTTTCAAAGTTTCCCTCATCTCGGGCTTAATGAGTAGCTTATCTCCTGATTTTACGGGCATGTTGAGCCTCTCGGTCCCGCTTATCTCTACGGTTATGCCCTTCTGGGATATTGATAGGATCTTTGAGTATTTATAGCCGGCTTCTATACCTAGGTTCCTTATCTTTACGGCCTTATCTAGGGTTCTACATTTTATATGTATTATCGTGCTTTGGAGGAGGAGCCATAGTGTCTCCCCGCCAGTATATCTCTCTATCTCCCTCCAGAGTACGTCTATATCGATGGGGTGGTGCCACTTCATGTATATGTTCTCTATTCTCTTCTCCCCCAGGTCTCTAATCTTGAGTAGCAGTATCCTTCCATAGCAGCTGCTTGTTGTGACGATGTCTGGGTCGATCTTATTTATTAGATTGGTTAATGGAATTATACCGTCATCGACTTCTCCCTTCCTTAGTGCCCTTGCATATTTATCTAGATGGTATCTCCTTATCCTCCTCCACTTGGTTATTGGTATGGTGGTCAACTGGCTACCCCCGGTCCCCCATTCCTTAATTAATTTCGATGGATATTAGAATTATTATTTTAGATATGGCTAATTATTTTGATTTTGGTGCGGGGTCTAGGCCATGGTTTCTATTGAGTCGCTGATGCGGTATGCGGTGAATTATGCTATTGAGCGTGGCGCCGACTTCGCTGAGATTAGGTATATATCTAGGGATAGGGAAGGAGTTGTTATGCGTAATAGGGATGTCGATAGCTTGTATAGTGGGTTTGAGTATGGCCTTTCTCTAACGGTATTGGTGAATGGTGTTTATGGCTTGGCCTCTACCAATATTGCCAGCCGTGGCTATATTGAGAAGCTGGTTGATGAGGCTATTTCAAAGGCTAAGGTGGGGACTGGCCTCTCGACCTTCAGTGTTGATGAGGGTATGTTCGAGCCTACTGATGTCAACTACTTCCTGGAGGAGAAGAATCCATGGGATGATACCCCGGTTGAGGAGAAGATTAGTATATTGAAGGATTTTGATAGCCTTGTGGAGTCTAATAGCTTTAGATGTAGGTTCCCTAGTAGGCTCCTCCATCTCGAGAGGACCCTCGATACGACGCTTTATATGAATTCTGTAGATGTATTTATACATTCTAAGGTTCCTAGGGTAAGTATATTTTACCTGGTTACTGCTAAATATGGTGCGGATACTCTGCAGAAGTTTGGGGAGTTCGGTGGATCGGGTGGCCTGGAGACTGTGTGGACCGATGTTGTCTTGGAGGAGTTTAGGGAGCTTCTAGTTGGTATGGATAGGGTTCTGGTGGATGGTGTCCCAAGCCCCACTGGTAAGTTGGATATAGTGGTGGATAGTGAGGTTGCCGGGATAATTGCGCATGAGGCTGTAGGCCACCCATTTGAAGCCGATAGGATCTTGGGGAGGGAGTTTGCCCAGGCTGGCGGCTCATACCTTACTCCCGGGTCGTTGGGTTCTAAAATAGGTAGCGACGCGGTTACCGTTATTGATGACCCCACTATACCTGGGTCCTTCGGATTCTATTTCTATGATGATGAGGGTGTTAAGAGCCGTAGGAGGGTCTTGATTAAGGAGGGTGTTGTCAATGAATTTCTCCATAATAGATTGACTGCCGCTATGTTTAATACTGAGAGTAATGGCTCGGCTAGGGCGGGTGGCTATGACAAGGAGCCTATAGTTAGGATGGGTAATACGTTCTTCGAGGCTGGGGACTATACTCTGGAGGAGTTGGTTGAGGATATTGCCCATGGTATTTATATTAAGAGTTTCATGGAGTGGAACATAGATGACTATAGGCTTAATCAGAGGTATACTGGGTTGGAGGCATATATGATTGATAATGGTGAGATATCTGATCCAGTTAAGTCTCCTGTTATCGAGACCAATACATATGAATTGCTTGGCAGTATGGATGCCGCGGGTGATACTGTGAGGTTTTACCCAGGTAGGTGTGGCAAGGGAGACCCTATGCGGGTTGTCCCGGTCTGGATGGGTGGCCCGCCACTTAGGTTTAGGGGTGTTAGGGTTATTAGGAGGGGTGGTTAGGATTGGGCATGGTATATACCCCTTTGTTGGAGCTGGTTTATGTGGGGTGATGTGGGTTGGAGTTATATTCATTGCATATTGAGGAGTTGATGGATAGGCTTATGGATTACCTCAATAACTTGGGTGTTGATTTCGCCGTATTGAATGGCTATAAGGTCGTCAGCGATATAATTAGGTTCTCAAACAATAATTTGGATATTATCAGGACCCATGATAAGTCGGTTATAGGTATTGATATTGGGTTTAAGAAGCGTAGGTTATATACAGATATCCATGTCATGGATTTCGAGAGGGCGAGGGATGCTATAGATAGGATGATTAAAGCAGTTGATTATGTCCCTCCCTCACCGCTTTATCCAGAGGTCCCCGATAAGAAGATGAATTATAGTATTATACCCAATATTTACTCGGAGGATTCTAATGTGGAGATTGCTTTGGATATGGTTAGGACATTGACTCGGTTGGGTAGGCGTTATAGGTTGGAGTCGGTGGCCGGCTCGATTAGGATAGATAGGGTTAAACATATAGTGTCTACCTCGTATGGGGGATCTGGGGAATATAAAAAGAGTAGGGTTAATATCAATGTCAGGCTTTATAAGAAGCAGTATATTAGTTCGGTTTTTAATAGGGAGGTTATTGGGCTCGAGGATATCGAGATTGAGGAGGGTTTTATCGAGGCATATAACTTGATACGTAGGGTTAATAAGGCTATGAGGGTTGAGCCTGGCAGATACTCGATTATATTATCGCCGATGGTGGTTGCCAATCTACTATCGCACCTGGCCAGGGGCTTCTCCGCATATAACGTATATATTCAGAATAGCCCGTTTATCGATAAGCTTGGGGAGCAGGTCCTCGAGTCTTCACTATCGATATATGATAATGCTTTGGAGCCGAGTAACCCGGGTGCCAAGCCCTTTGATGTTGAGGGTATCCCAACTAGTGACTTGGCTATTGTTGAGAATGGTGTCTTGAAGACATATCTACACAACTTGTCGACAGCTGGTGTTTATCAGGTTGAGTCTACTGGGCATGCTGGTAGGCTTATGCCGTCGCCTCATAGCCTCACAGTCAAGCCGGGTTCGGCATCTAGTCTTGATAATTTATTCATAGATGTTAAGGATGGCATCTATATAACGAATGTCTGGTATACTAGGTTCCAGAACTTTGTTAAGGGTGACTTCTCAACGATCCAGAGGGATGTTGCTCTAGTTATTAGGAATGGTGAGGTTAGGGACGCTGTATATGGCTGTAGGATAAGTGATAACTTGGTGAGGATGTTCAATAATATAATTGGGTATGCCGATGATAATGTGTGGGTTAGGTGGTGGGATACTAGGATAGTGTCCAATGTGCCACATATAGCTTTCAGTGATATTGAGATATCTACTGGATACTAGGGCTCTTCTCTATATGGGCATCTACATGGCTTTCCTCCGCAGCGTGGGCATCTGCCTCCATATTTATCGATAAATGCCTTCTCAAGGTCTAGATCGACTAGGTTCATTACACTTAGTAGCCACGCCAGGACATCGGCCGCCTCCTCGGATATGGATGTAGAGTCGCCTCTATTGAGGGCTACACCTAATTCCTCAACCTCACTCATCAGCCATTTATATGTTTTTATGACCCCTCTTCTGCTGTCGTGGTGGATGTATATCTCCTTAATTAGGCGTTGCATTTCGCTTAGTTCCATGAATTTAAATTAGATAGGCCTGATTATATTTAACTAAAATGAGTAGGGATAAGGAGCGTCTTGAGAGGGTCTCATCTAGACTGGATGAGGAAGGTATTGATTATATGGTTGTGCTCGACCCGGTTAACATAAGATATTTGGCTGGCGCCACCATTGATTATTCTGCATGCATAATATCTCGTAGGGGGGAGACGATCCTAGTTGTTCCTCCGATGGAGTATGATAGGTCTAAGCAGGTTTCTTGGGTTGACCAGGTCTATAGATATGGATCTGGTGATGGTGAGGACTGGATAAAGGTGGATTCTCTTGAGGAGGCTGTCTCAAAGCTTGTAGATGGTAGGGTAGGCCTCCCATATAGCTATGTCAGCCATAGGATCTTCGAGAGACTGTCAAAATATATAGGGGAGTCTCTAGTCGACTGTGATAATATTATTAGGGGGGCTAGGTCGATTAAGACGGCCATCGAGCTGGACTTGTTATCCAAGGCGGTTGAGCTTGTGGAATCGGGCATCCAATTCGCCTATACCGTTATTAGGGAGGGGGTTACTGAGAGCCGTGTCTCTAGGGAGTCCCTGGCATTCTTTATTAAGAGGGGGGCCGACAAGGTTTATGATGATTTGATAGTTGCCTCTGGCCCTAGGTCTGCATATCCCCATGGTAGGGCGTCGGATAAAGTGCTTAGGATGGGGGAGCCTATCACACTCGATTATGTGGCTGCCTACGAGGGTTACTGGGGAGATGTGACCAGGACGGTATTCATGGGTGAAGCGAACCAAGAAATTAGGAAGATATATGAGGTTGTTGAAGAGGCCCTATACACAGCCATTGACAAGATATATGCAGGTGTGGAGGCTAGGGAAGTTGATAAGGCCGCTAGATCTGTTATCGAGAAGGCTGGCTACGGTAAATACTTTATACACTCCACTGGACATGGGTTGGGTCTGGAGATCCATGAGGCTCCACGCCTCTCTAGTAAGTCGGGTGACGCTCTTGAGGAGAATATGGTGGTGACTGTGGAGCCTGGTATATATGTAACTGGTCTTGGGGGCGTCAGGATAGAGAATGACGTGGTTGTGACTAGTGGTGGTGCTAGGGTCCTGAATAGGCTGCCCACCGAGCTAATAATTCTATAAGGGTGAGCCCTATGCTGGATAAACCTGTTAAAGATATAGATTTGGATTCGATTAGGGGGTTTAGCGACCTTCTTGATGCCTATCTAGACTCAGGCGGTTTTATGGCCCCCTTGGTGGGTAAAGCCTATCGGCTTATACTTGAGATGTTTGGTGGCGACTATACTGTCTTCCTGAGCTTCCCAGCGGATGTGGTGGCTACTGGCCTTAGGGGGGTATTGAGGAAGCTGGTTGAGGAGGGTCATGTAGATATTATAGTTACGACTTGTGGGACGTGGGACCATGATATAGCCAGGTCTATAGACAGTTACTATATAGGAGACTTCTATATGGATGATGTTGAGCTGCATAAGAGGAATATACATAGATTGGGAAATGTATTGGTCCCCAGGGATAGCTATGGTGGGGCCATCGAGAGATTTATGCGTGATCTATTGGAATATATGTATTCGAGTGGGGTGAGGGAGGCATCAACTTATGAAATGAGTTGGTGGATAGGTGAGAGGCTGGATGAATCCTCGATACTATACTGGGCACATAAGAGGAAGGTGCCTGTTATAGTGCCCGGGCCATATGACGGGGCTGTGGGCTACCAGATATGGATGTTCCAGCAGTTTAAGCGCGACTTCAAGCTAGATATATATAAGGATGAGAAGTTGTTGAGTGATATAGTCTATGAAGCTAGGAAGACGGGTGCATTGATTATAGGGGGTGGCATATCTAAACATCATCTACTATGGTGGAATCAGTTTAGGGGAGGCCTAGATATAGCTGTCCAGATCACTACTGGCATCGAGTTGGACGGCTCGTTGACGGGGGCTAGGTTATCTGAGGCCATTACATGGGGTAAGGTTAGGCCAACTGGTAGGGAGGTATCGATATGGGGAGAGGCGACCACCATATTCCCTATAATTATCAAGGCTGCCTTAGAGTCTCTAAGACGGTAGAAATTTATAGGCTTAAATATATAATCTGAATACTTTCACTGATGGGTATGTATATGGATGGTATTGACTACACTGAACATATTTTATGGTGCCTTTCTCAAGATGATGATCTGATTGATGGTATCTTGGATATATGTATGGCCTTGGGTGATGATGTGGCTCTAGAAACTATTTTGGATATATTGGCTATTTGTTGGTCGGTGGCCGAGGCGTCCTAGCTGGATTATTAGGTGATATGGTATATGGTTTCTTCGCCCCTATCCTCTAGTTTTATCCTGAGTTGGCTCAGCCTATCCCTTATGTAGTCTGCAAGATCATATTCCTTACGTCTCCTTAATTCTCTCCTGACTTCTATTAGTAGCTCGATTAGTTTAGCGATATTGACATCGATTTCTCGCCCTAGCCGGAGGCCGAAGATATATTTTATATCCTCATAATATTTTAGGGCTGTGTCCCTCGCCTTTTTGGTGAGTCTGTTCCTTGATATTAGGCTTTGTAGGTAGTTGGTTAGTTGCATCAGGTTTGATATTGCTAGTGGTGTGTTTAGGTCGTCCTCTAGAGCCCCGATTATATTGTTCCATAGTCTATTAATTCTATCTAATTGTTCACCTTCCTCATCCTTCTCGTCTGTGAATTCCTTCATTTCCCTTAGTTGGGTGTAGACCCTGGCTATTTTGTCGACGATGTTCCGCGCCTCCTCCAGCTTGTCCCATGTAAAGTCTAGTGGAGACCTGTAGTGTGTCTTTAGATACATTATTCTTAATGTGTCCGGGCCATATTTATCAAGGGCCTCCTTGAGTAAGACTATGTTGCCGGTGGATTTTGACATCTCTCTTCCTCGGAAGTTTACCAGCCCTACATGTACCCAATACCTTACGAACCTCTTTCCTGAGTATGCCTCGGACTGTGTCTTTTCATTCTCATGGTGGGGAAATATCAAGTCTGTCGCTCCGCCGTGTATATCTAGGGTCTCACCAAGTAGCTTCATGCTCATCGCGCTACATTCTATGTGCCAACCTGGCCTGCCTTCCCCCCATGGGGTGTCCCAGTAGGGTTCACCGGGCTTCCTGCTCTTCCATAGGGCGAAGTCTAGGGGGTCTTTCTTACCCTCTCCTGGCTCTATCCTATGCCCTGCCCTGAGTGTGTCGATGGATTGGTGGGATAGCTCACCATATCTATCGAATTTGGATATGTCGAAGTATACGTCGCCATTTACTGTATATGCATATCCCTTCTCAATCAACCTGGATATTATTTTTACCATATCGTCTATATGGTGGGTGGCTCTCGGCATGAACTCTGGTAGGAGGCAGTTAAGCCTAATATAATCTTCTAGGAAGGATGTGGTCATTATCTCGCTTAATTCCTTGACCGTTATCCCCATCTCATTGGCGCGCCTAATCATCTTATCATCTATATCGGTTATATTTATTGCCTTAACCACGTCATACCCCTTGAACCTCAGGTACCTTTCTAGGAAGTCGTAGAATACGTATACACGCCCATGCCCTACGTGGGAATGGTCATACACCGTTGGGCCACATACATACATCTTTACTACCTTGGGGTCTTGGGGCTTGAATTCCTCAACTCTCCTTGTTAGTGTATTATATATCTTCATATTGCCTCTCTCCCTGGATCCAACTATCCTTACTATTTACGATATCATAAATAATGATTATTAAATGATAGTTGTGCTCCTATATCATTATTCTTCCTGATATATTTCTGTTCTAGTATATGATTTCTTGGTATGGAATTCTATAGATTTAGGGCTAGGAGGCTACCTATAATTACTAAGGGGCTCATAGACTCCATATTAGGTAGGAGTGGTAGGGTTAGGGTGTCCTTCGATATGGGTATATCCTTTACTGAGTTGGATGTAGGTGATGGGTTGGATGTGGGTGGCTGCTGGTTCAGCTTTGATGATCTTAAGGGTCTCCGCGGGGAATATGTGTATGCTGTGGTGGATTGTAGGCTTTGGCCCGTGGCTTTCTTTAGGGGGAAGTATTTCTATAAGCTTTATCCTGTCTCGCCCTTTAATGCCCCGACTCTAGAGATATCTGGTATAAAGATGCATAGAGTTGTAGGTATCACTCCATGGAGGGATGCGGCTTTGAAGGTTGATGCCTTGAAAGGTCTTAGGGGGAAGAGGGTGCTTGATATCTGTACTGGATTGGGTTATACGGCGATTCATGCTTATAGGAGGGGGGCCGATGTGGTTTCAATCGAGGTTGATGAGAATGTTCTGGATATAGCTTCATACAACCCATGGTCAGCCGATCTCGAGAATGTAAATATAGTATTAGGTGATGCGTATGAAGTGGTTCATGAGTTTGATAGTGGTGAGTTTGACGCCATTATCCATGACCCTCCGAGGTTCTCATTGGCTGGCCATCTATATAGCGTAGATTTCTATAGTGAGTTGTATAGAGTATTGCGTAGAGGAGGATCCCTTTTCCACTATGCTGGTAAGGTAGGTTATAGGAGGCGTGGGATCGATATAGTTAAGGGGGTGGCCTCCAGACTAGCTAGGGCTGGTTTTAGGGTTAGGCTCATGAGGGATCTGAGGGGCGTATTGGCATTTAAACCTTGATCGTCGTAACCCAGTTATCTACGTATTAATTATTGGTGGGGAGTCAATAATTTTAATTATATTTAGATGGTTTGATGGGCATGAGTGAGGCTGGGGTAGCCATTATACTAAGGAGTTTGGAGCCCGTTGAGTGTCTATTTATTAAGAGGGTTGTCTCACCAACTGATCCATGGAGTGGGCATATAGCCTTTCCAGGGGGAAGGCGTAAGGAGGGGGATAGGGATATACTGGATACTATATATAGGGAGGTTCTTGAGGAGGTTTCGATAGATCTTAGGAGTGATGCTGAGCTAATATATAGGTTACCACCTACATTCCCGGGTAATATGCCTGAGCTCAAGGTTCATCCCTATGTATTCCGGCTTACCCGTGATGTTGATATCAAGCCTGGAATGGAGGTTGAGAGGTTTTATTGGATAAGTTTGATGGATCTTAGTATTGAGAGTGTCTTGATGGATACACATCGGGGTAAGAGGATGGTTGAGGCATATGTTTATAGGGGAAGTGGTGAGCATGTGGTTATCTGGGGTATGACTAAGAGGATACTTGACTCAATGTTTAGCCATATGGATAGGATTCTCACTGGTTATAGAAATATATATTAACCATATTCAAAAAATTTTAAGATTACTAAAACATTGTATTAATTAAACGCGGTATTATTTAAATATCACTTAATTAATAATGATTAATATGGATTTGTCTGGTGGTATTTGATGTCTGAGGGTCCTGATGAGAGGATTGAGGTTGGAGAGGGTAGGCGGAATTTTCTTAAGATAGCTGTCGCGGGTGCAGCTGCCTTAGCGGTTGGTGGTGCTGTAGGGTATTATGCTAGGGAGGGTGAGGTTACGGCTCTTAAGAAGAGGGTTGAGGAGTTGGCGGCTCAGGTTGGTGTGGAGGTCGGGCCTGTTCTGGAGGAGAATCTTAATATTTATAATTGGACTTGGTACGCCAATTTGGCACTTGTTGAGCAGTGGGCTGAGGAGAATAATATACATCTTGTTTATGACTTCTTTGAAGATCTTGATACGGCTATATCTACTATTACAACTGGGGCCGCCCAGTATGATTTGACTGTTATATCTGATAATGAGGCTCAGGAGCTTTGGGAGGGCGGGTATCTTAGGGAAATAGATTTGGATAAGATCCCTAACTTCAAGTATGTCCCTGAGGAGTTTAAGGGCCTCCCATATGATCCCGATAACACCTACTCCATTATATATAGCTATGGTACTACTGGTATAGGCTATAATGCTGATTTCGTCCCTGAGGGCATAACTGCGTGGGCTGATCTATTTGAGGTGGATAACCCTGATAGTGTAATTAGGAGGCATGCTGGGAAGGTAACTATGATGAGGGATTCAACAGAGACCTTGGCGGCCGCCGCAATATACCTTGGTTATGATATAGATACGACTAATGAGTCTGAGTTGCAGCGGATAGCGGATCTATTGATTGCCCAGAAGCCGTATCTATATGGGTATGTGCAGACGGAGGATTATATGAATGAGCTGCCTGTTGGTCAGAGATACTATATTTCACATGCATGGAACGGTGATATAGCTGGTATAGTGTATGCCTCGGATGAATATGAGGTATATATAGAGACTTACTACGACAATATTAAGTATGTCGTGCCCGAGGAGGGTGCGGTGGTCTGGTATGACAATTTTGTGATACCTAAGAATGCCCAGAATATTGAGGCTGCCCACGCCTATATCAACTGGTTCCTAGATCCTGTCGTATCTGCTATACATACTATTACCATTAAATATCCATATCCAGCTGGTCTGAAGTATGTTCCTGTCGAGATTAAGAATGATCCCATGATATTTACGCCTAGTGAGTTGGCTGATAGGCTCTATTTGGGTAGGGCATTGACTCCTGAGGAGAGGGCGATTAGGGAGCAGTACTGGAATATGGTTATGACCGCATAGAACCATTACCTTCTTTTTATACCTAGGTATCTGGGATATCGGGGGATGAATGTAGCCGACGTCATCCGTAGGAGTAGGAGGCTAAAGCTATTTATTTTCATCGGTATACCGATGATCTATCTCCTTATATTTTTCTTTATACCCTTTTTAATCGCGCTTCTATATAGCCTTGGGATGTTTAAACAGGTTGTTTATCAATATCATTTTGTCCCTGAGCCGAGCCTTGAGTATTATGTTGGTTTATCTAAGTACCCCGGTATATTTAAGGCTATCCAACGCTCCTTCTACTATGCCACATTGACGACTATAGGTACTCTTCTTATATCCTATCCCCTGGCCTACTATATCGGTGTTAAGTTGGAGGAGAGGTATAGGGATTTGGCTGTATTGGTTGTTTTTACACCTTTCTGGATAAACTTCTTACTGCGTGTTTATGCGATGAGGTTTATCTTGCATGAGGCTGGGATGGTTAATACTATTTTGAGGCTGCTTGGTATTATCACGGAGCCTATCCGTTTCCTAGGGACTGACGTGGCTGTCATCGTTGTGATGATCTACTCCTACCTTATATTCATGGTCCTACCGTTATATGGTGTATTGGAGAAGCTTAATGTTGAGTTGCTGGAGGCTGCCTATACCCTTGGCGCCACACCCTTCCGGGCTTTTCTAAAGATTACATTACCATTGTCGATACCGGGTATATTGGCTGGGTCTCTACTCGTGTTTATACCGGCTGTTGGTGAGTTCGTTATACCCGAGTTGGTGGGTGGGCCTAATACGACTACTTTGGGGACAATTATATATAGTTTCTTCCTTAGGGTGAGGGGTGTTACTGGTTGGGGTATTGGGTCGGCGGCTGGCCTTATTTATATTGCGATGATCTTGGTGGCGAGTTATGTCTATATGAGGTTTGTTGGTGGTGAGGTGCGCCTAGGATGAAGCTTTTCGACAAGATTCTTAAGGCGTATACATATACCGTATTGGCATTAATATATCTACCCATAGTCATACTAATCATATTCTCATTTAACGAGTCTAGGTCTAAAGTCGTGTTTACCGGGTTTACATTAGAGAATTACTATAGCTTAATCGGGAATTATAGGGTGTGGGACTCTTTCTATAACAGTATATGGACGGGTGCTGTCGTGACGGTTGTCAGCGTTGTCCTAGCTATATTGATGGCGTATGGAGTATCTAGATATGAGTTTAGTGGTAAGACTTTGATCGACTCGATAATGCTCATACCTATTATTATTCCGGAGATAGTTGAGGCGCTGACCCTGCTCGTCTTCCTGGTTATTATAGGTATTGAGTTGAGCCCATATACAGTTATTATCGGCCATGTCGCTTTTGACATATCCTTCGCATATGTGGTTGTGAAGGCTAGGATGGCTGGGTATGATCCACAGTTTGAGGAGGCTGCTAGGACGCTTGGGGCCGATGAGATCAGGGCTTTTACGAAGGTTACTTTACCTATATTGGCGCCTGGTATAGCGGCCGCTGCATTGATAGCTTTCCTTGAGAGTTATGATGATTTTATTAAGACGTTTTTCACTAGGCCACCGGGCTTCATGACGTTGCCGGTTTATATTTGGAATATGGCTAGTAGGAGGGGTTTCCCGTTGGACTTGAATGCCTTGGCTACTTTCGTGGTAGCTATTTCACTTATATTTGCATATATTAGAAATAGGATTGAGAGGAGGGTGTACTGACTTGAGTTATGCCGTGGAGCTTATAAATATATCGAAGTATTTTGGGGATGTCCGTGCAGTAGATAATGTATCATTGAAGGTTAGGAAGAATGAGTTCTTCTCATTGTTGGGGCCTAGTGGATGTGGTAAAACAACCACCCTCAGGATTATCGCTGGGTTGGAGGAGCCGGATAAAGGTATAGTCAAGCTTGATGGGAAAGATGTGACCTATGTGCCTACTCATAAACGTAATATTGGGATGGTGTTCCAGACACTCGCTTTGTTCCCACATATGAATGTATATGAGAATATCGCTTTTGGGCTGAGGATGAGGCGGGTGCCTGAGAGTGAGATTAGGAGGAGGGTAAGGGAGATGCTTGAGATTGTTAGGCTTACTGGGTTGGAGCATAGGAGGATACATCAGTTGTCTGGGGGTCAGAGGCAGAGGGTGGCTCTCGCACGTGCATTGATTGTACAGCCTGCTGTACTTTTGTTGGATGAGCCTCTCGGTGCATTGGACCTCAAGATTCGGCAGAGGATGATGGTGGAGTTGAAGCGTGTCCAGAGGGAGGTTGGCACGACTTTTATATATGTTACTCATGACCAGACTGAGGCTATGGTTATGTCTGATAGGATTGCTGTTATGAAGGATGGTGTTATTCAGCAGGTGGGGGCTCCATATGAGATTTATATGAGGCCTAGGAATAGGTTCGTCGCCAACTTTATAGGGGAGGCCATAAATATGTTGGAGGGTACTTATATAGAGCCTGGTGTGGTTGAGACTTCTATAGGTAATGTCAGGGTTGAGGGTGGAGCTGAATATGTGGGTAGGAGGGTGGCCGTGGCTATTAGGCCGGAGAAGATATTAATTGGGGAGGAGGTGTCTGGTGATGTGGATAATGTGTTTAGTGGCCGTATATTGATGACTATATTTAGGGGGGCTTTTGTGGAATATAGGGTTGATGTGGCTGGTTTCGAGTTCATCGTGTTTAAGCCCCATGTTGGTGGTTTGGCCAGGATATACCAGGCTGGTGATGTTGTAAAGGTGGGCTGGATTAAGGAGGGTGGAATCCTCCTTGTAGATTAACCTATATGATTATCGCATATAGCTTGTGGCCATTATAGAGATATTGGTTTAATACCTCATCTAAATCGCTATAGACGATTGATGGGTCGAGGCCATATCTATCATTTACCCATTTAAATAGCCTACCGCTGAATAATGATATCCCTATAAAGCTATAGGATCCACCTCTTCCTTTCTCAAATTTATCCACCAAGTTATCCTTTACATCTACTTTATATTCCCCAGGCGACTTGGTTACCACGACTATATCTCCGTCGACTGATTTTAGGCGTGTAAAAACATTATTTAGGTCTATCCTAGGTATATATCTAGCGAATATGTCATAGAATACTACAGTTACTTTATCCTTCTGTCCTATTATCTGTGAGCATGAGTAGAGGTAGTTCCCTATCTCTGTATCCTCTACTTCCTTGAAGATGATCCATGTATCCTTGTTGATGCTGAGTAGGTCTCTGGTTAGGTGTATATCTCTATTCTCAATAGGGATTATCACCTGTCGATACCCAATATTGGTTATTTGGCTTAGTAGTCCGGATACTTCCTCTATCTTCTCCGGGAGATTCCTCGTTATTACTAATAGCTTCATGGCCTAAATTCTCTCCTACACCAGCTATATTAGTCTCTATTCAAGGGTATTTGCCGACAATATGTATATTACATAATCAATTGTTTACAAGATATATATAATAGAGTCTATGGATGATGGGTTCTATAAATAGTTTTTATTGGTGCGGCCGCCGGGATTTGAACCCGGGATCTCCGGCTTGGAAGGCCGGCATCCTACCAGGCTAGACTACGGCCGCATCCACCACTTTCATATATTATTTGCTACAGTATTTTTAATTCTTTAGATGCTGGTTCTGCATATTTATTGGTAGCCGCTTAGTATTGATCTCTCAGTAACCTGTAGTAGTCTTTCTATGGGCTTTAGTGATTTGATGATGCTGTCTTCGCTCCTCAACTCGATATATCCTATGGATGTGTAGAGATAGTATTTGATGTGGATCCTTCTTATCCTCCTCAGTATCCCATTTTCTTCTTCGTACTCCATTCTATATTCAGGTATTATCATACCCTTGTATCTCCCCTTGTCGACGGTCTTGGTCTCGCCGTTGAGTTTGATTACTTTTCTCTTTCCAGTGGTTTCTATCTCCATCCATTGATACCCATCTAGTCTGAGACTGGTTATCGGTGGATTTATATCCAGTATCTCTATATTATGTAGCTTGTATTCGGGGATGCCTTTTCTAAGTGGGCTCCTGAATTTTAGGCCTAGTGTCTCGATCAGCGGCTCTATCCTCTCGATCAATTCCTTTATTTTATCCCCAATTTTCTCTCCATCATCTGCCTCTGCATCCACACCATATTTTATAGCTCTCTCCCTTAGGATATCTAGGTTATCCCTCTTCTTTAGATCCACGCCTCTCCCATAGTTTTCTATGGCTTCATAGGTTAGTCCGACGAGCATAGTTACTACGTCGTTTAGATAGTTTATATCGAGTTGGTTGTCGATTAGCCTTATCTCGATTCTCGTGGCTTCGGGTGATTTGAATATGTCTTCTATAATATTTGTATATGGCCCCCTGACTGTTAGGTCTAGAAGCCTGTCTCCATCCTTATTTACCTCTATCCTCCTAATATATCTCCTTATTTTCTCGAATATAATGCCGTATCTGAATCTCTCCCTCATGGTTGGTGGGATTATTCTGAAGGGTTTTATCACTAGCCTGCTGTAGTCCGAGTGTTTGAGTACTTTGCTTAGCCTGAGCCTATTATTTATGTATCCGTTGTAGGTGCCCCTATATATAGGTGTGTTTGATGTAGCTGCTATTATCTCAGGTATGTAATTCCTTAGGTAGTTTGCCACGTAGTTCAGTTGCCTTAGTCGCCTGGCTTCATTGATGCCAGTATATGATATATTGATGTGGGTGCCGTTTATTGGTAGTGGGGTTGACTGTATTGGATGCATACTCATGAATGCCATTATTAGCTCGTTTTGCTGGGCGCATCTACCTAGTAATTCTCTACTGAACCTAATGGAGCCATAAATATCTTGTAGATTGAGTGGGTGGGTAACATATTCTATTTGGGATGGATCGGGCTCCCATTGGATGCCCAGCAATACCCGTCTTATTTTCATCATTAAATCGTTATCACTCTGTATAAGGTCTAGTAGGTCCTCTGCAACTTTATATGAGTATGGTGCTAGGAATCCCATGTTATTGAGGACGAAGCCCTCCTCCTCTATACCTACCCTGAATTCTATGGTCATTTTATCACCTTTTTATTGTATGTATCTATGAATTCAGTTATGGCATCAACGACGGTATCCTTATTCTCCCTCCTTATTCTACTGCTTATCTCTAGTTGGAGAGCTTCATTTCTGCCTACTATTGAGTGGTATCTGATTATATCTCCGCCTGTGAACTTTACATCCTCGTATTTATAGCTCAATCCATGTTTATTTAGTATCTTGGCTAATAGTCTAACTGTTTCTTGGGAGGCTGTTGCTCCGAATGCGTATCCTATCTCGATGTCTATATCATCGTCCTTTGCTCCGTGTATATCTAATACGAGCTTTATGCCCATATCTCTTATCAGCTTGCTAATCACTCTTCTATATGGGGTTAATCTGGAGTATCTCCTATTATAGTCTGTGTATATCCTTGATAATTTGCTGTATATTAGGTGGGATCCGGTTCTACTGGCTATATCCCTGCCGATACTAAGTGTGTTTACGTCGTTGAATGGTGGGTGGCAGTGTGGGACGCTGACTAGGCATTTCTTGTCTCCCGGGACATATTCATATCCCTTAACGAGCTCCTCCAGTGGGTATATGAATGATATTTCGTAGTATGTATATAATGCCTTTTTGTTTGTGGGGGTTGTTCCACCATATTCCCCCTGCTCCATCAAACCTTTCTCTATTGATGATGTTAGTTCGCTTAGGTAGAGTATTAGTCTATCTATGTCTATTTGGTCAGGCGAGGTTAGTAGGCCTACCGGGAAGTATTTCTCTATGATAGCGTTCTCATATTCTGTTCCAGATATTATCCCGATTAATTCCTTTATGTTATTTAGATGTCTATATATGCCTTCCTTGTATCCACTCTCTAAATCTTCTATTAGCATCCTAACCTCTGAGTAGAGTCTAAGGTTGTATATGGCTGGTTTTATCTCTATCCCTATCTTCTCCTTCAGTATAGGTATACGCATCTATTTCACCTATTTCAAAAAATTAATTTTATATTCTAATTGATTGATAAAGCATGGTTAAGGCCATGCATGCCGCTGTACTCGCTTTGAGTGTCTCCTTCGTCAGGCTTAGCCTGTAATCGATTAGGTCTGCTATATCTCTTCTATATTCTCCTTCTTGGAAGCCGCCTATCAGTAATGTGTTTCCAAATATTTTCTTTATGTCCGTCTTCCATATCTCTATACCTTCCTTCTCCAATGCATATACCTCCCTATCCCCCTCTCTGACGAGTTCCTCTAGTGTTAGGTCGAGCCTCTTTATTAGTGTCGGCTCCTTCTCAGGCGGTATCCTACCCTTCTCTATTAGCTGTATCATCAGGCCCTCGAAGCCGTAGAAGTGGATGGGGGGCCTGGTCTCTGGGTTAACCCAGTATATCTCATCATTGGTTGTGTGGAAGTATGTCTCTATTAGCCCCATCTTGTTGAGCGGATGGTCCTGTATTAGGAGTAATAGTCTATGTAGTATGTCTGGCCTCCCCCTCTTTGTGGTGTTTATTCCTTTTGATAGGAGTGCTGTGTAGTGGATTGGTAGGTATAGAAGGATCTTGTCCGGGCTTCTACGCCTTCTCTTTGCATCGTTTTGTATGGCTGGGTGTTTATGTAGGTCTTTGGGTACCTTCTCTATTGAGGCCTCGACGATGACTATACGTATCTTCTTCATTGTTAAATAATATTATTTGTTTATGCCTCTATATTATGGGAGTGTCTGGGTGTATTGGGTTTGCCTAGGTATGCCAGGGTGTCTAGGAAGGAGGTTTTGGATGAGATTATTAGGCTGATTGATTTGGCCCTCGACCCTGCGACCCCTATAGTATATGCCGATAGGTATGTGGATCTGGCTAGGAGGTTCTCTATGAAGTATAGGGTTAGGATTCCTAGGCGTTATAAGATGTTTATATGTAGGGGTTGTAAGCGTATATTGAGGCCGGGTAGGACCGCTATATTTAGGGTTAGGAGTATGCCTAGGCGCCATATATTTGTTAAGTGTATGCGGTGTGGGCATGTCTATAGGAGGATTGTTGAGTGATGCTTTATGGATGCCGATACAGAAGTTTTTATATTCACTGGGACAATAATTATCTTTGGTTCTAAAAATGTATGAGGAGGTTCTTATACTTGCTGGATCGGGCCTAGCATCATTTTCACTTATTCTATTCTCCATCTATAAATTCGATAGGGATATTAAGCGTAGGCTGAATATGGATGAGGGGGGTCAGGAGCTGGTATATCGGCGGGAGACCAGTTATGTGACTAGGAAGCGTGAGCTTGAGTATATGAGGGATGTCTTGCAGGATGCCATTGCCAGGATATATAAGGAGTTTGAGGAGGGTAGGATCGGTGGTGAGGAGAAGGATCTTCTTATAGCTAAGTTTAGGGTTAAATTGGATGAGGTTGAGCGTGAGCTTAGGGAGATATCGGTTTATGCGGAGCTTGAGCAGCTTGAGAATGAGTATAATAAGTTGCTTACTGATTATGAGAGGAGGAAGCGTGAGCTGGAGGAGAGGATAAATAGGATTAGGCAGCGTGTTAGGGTGGTTGAGGCTAAGAAGACTGAGGAGGCCGAGAAGAAGGAGGTTAGGCGTAGGCCTAGGGAGGAGGTTAGCCTATCGGATTTGATGAGTGAGCTCAGTGATATGATTAAGAGGCTTGAGGAAGAGGAGTGATATGGTCCAAGAGATCTTGGCGGAGCTGGTTAACCAATATGGATACTTAGGGATTTTCTTGGTTAGCCTGATTAGCAATGGGAGTATTATACTACCTATACCCTATCTATTTGTCATATATTCTATAGGTGCATCCCATCTCCTGGATCCGATCCTCGTATCTGTCATATCTGGATTGGGTGCCGCGATTGGGGAGTTCACTTTATATGTTTTAGCCGTATTAGGTAGATTTATTCTTCCTGAGAGTTATAGGGAGAGGGCTGATAAACTTAGGTTGCTACTCGGGAGGTATGGGGCGATAGTGATCTTCTTCTTTGCATTGACACCATTGCCAGACGATATTATATACCCAATTTTGGGTGTGATGAGGTATAGTGTTCCTAAGGTATTGATTAGCTGCTTCCTTGGTAAGGCTCTCCTATCGTTTGGGGTGTATATGGCTGGCGTCTATTCATCTGAGTTTGTCAAGGTATTCTTGGGCGGTGAGTCCCTACTTACAAATATAATGGCGGTTGTTATAGGTATAGTATTGGCGATTATATTGCTTAGGATCGAGTGGGAGAAATATATAGATATTGAGAAGCTGGCGGGTGAGGATAGGTGATAGTTGTCGGCACGGGTATTACTGGTGTTGGTAGGACACACTATCTTAGGAGTGTGGCTGAATACTCTAGACAGAACGGTATATCAGCAGATGTGGTTGATATAGGTCCTAGGATGTTTGAGAAGGCCTCGAGCCTAAGGATCAAGATTCCGGGGGATAAGATACTAGACCTCGACACTACTACGCTGAGGTTTCTACGCGCCACGGTCTTCGAGGAGATAACGAGTTATGTTGATGACTATAGGGGCTTCGATAAGGACCTCATGATCAGCCTACATATGAGTTTTAGGTGGAGTAAGGTGTTGATGCCTGCATTTGACTACTATTACCTAAACAAGATTAAGCCCGACATATATTGTAGCCTTATCGACTCGGTTGGAAATATACTTAGGAGATTGGAGGAGGAGCCTGATCTGGCACACTGGAAGGATAAGCTTAGTGTGAAGGAGATACTTATCTGGCTTGATGAGGAGATGTTTACTACGGAGATCGTCGCCGATATCCTGGGCGCTCCACACTACATGTTACCTTCATCTGCATCCCCCTCACTCATGTATGACGTTGTGAATATGGTTGAGAAGCCTATTATGAGGGGGGAGAGGCCGAGGAAGTTGAAGGCATATATAAGTTATCCCATGACCATGACCAAGGGTGATGTTGAGTTCGAGGAGTCTAGGAGGGAGTTGGTTGAGAGGTTGAAGAGGGAGGGTGTAATTATATTCGACCCGGCCATGATTGAAGATATGTTGCTACTTGAGAGGGCTAGGGAGGCCGACTCTAACAACTTCTATATAGAGGAATACGGTATCTACATATCGAGGGAGGAGGTTCTAGATGCGGAGAAATACATCATAGACCATACAGTACATCGGGACTACCGCTTCATCGATCAAAGCGACATGGTTATAGTCTACTACCCTGTTAAGGAATTGTCGGCCGGTGTTCTCAGCGAGATGATCTATGCCCACACCCATATGAAGAATGTATATGCACTATTCACACAGAAGGATGTAAGCCCATTCTTCCTAAACTACTCAACAAAAATATTCAGAGATATAGATAGCCTAGTTGAATTCATATCCAACCTAATTCATAAAGGTCAGAATGAGTAATCGAATGTAGCCCCACCCAAGTCATGTTACTCACCATCATTTAATGTAAGTGAATAACCCTCTCAAAGTGTGTCATTGTGTCGAAATATCAATTAATTTAATTTTCACATCAAGAAAATCCATTCATATTAGCACTATTAATAATACATTTGTCTGGAGAATTTTGGGGAGGTTTCGATAAGTCAAGTAGATTCAGATTAGTCCCTATGAATAACTGGTAAGACCTTTATATTGATAGGAATTTGGACGCCTCTATAGTTTATTGGCTTGCTTCCTTAAATTGATTTTTTAGTTGATGTACTTTCTCGGCGAGTTCCCGGACCTGTTTCTCGACGCCTAGGAATCTGGATATCAAGGATAGCCTCTCATCATCAATCTCTAGGTTTGTTAGTAGATATGCAGCGTCTTCTATGTTTCCATGGGAGATGGAGCGGGCTATTAGGTCCTCCGGCGGAATCATGTATAATTTGAGCCCCAAAATAGTTGTTTTCTTGGCGCCCTTAAGATGCATTATTTGTGCTTCGTCCGTGGCTGGGATTAAAACTACCCTATGTCCCCAAGATGGCTTCTCTATAGTAACTTTGTTGCCATTTATTAGGCGCTTTAGACTATCCTCTGATACCTCAATCTTCCTTAGCGAATTCATTAGTTCATGTCCTTCTACCCCAGATAAATCAATAAGAAATTCTATATCCTCTACTAATAGTGGTCTGCCGTATAATGCTACGGCCGCCCTACCAACGACACAATACTTGATTCTGGCTAGTGCCTTAGATACTTCCTCAAGAATTTTCAACATCTTTTTATCGACTGATGAGTATGGGTTAAGTATGCTCTGGAGTCTCTCAACCTCATACTTGGTATAAGGCTTACCATCAATATAATAAATATCCCTTACCAATCCGTCTTTCTTAGGCACCAATATCTACCCAACTAAAATAAATTACCGCTAAAATTTTTTATTTGGTAGCGTCGGGAACCTCTGCATATATCCATCGCTAGGAAGCTTAAAGAACTTAACTACGAATCCCTATCTAAATAGCTTCCAAATCAACTCTTAAATCCCACCCAAAACCAAGGAGGGTCATATATAATA
>WAMZ01000057.1 GCA_015522055.1 Candidatus Geothermarchaeota archaeon | reverse complement strand
CTTCTGGTGGGAGGACGATGAATGTACCACTCATACCCTGCTCCGCATGCCCGGGTATTGGGCATAGATAGGTAAATTCACCAGTCTTACCAGCGATAAACTCAACTACAACCTCTTCTCCACCCTTGAAGACCTCAGATAGGGAGCCCTCTAATCCTACCACCTCGAATTGGTGGGGTACTGTCCCATTATTTAGTATCCTTATAATCACCTTATCCCCTAAATTAACGGTTATTGTTGGGTTCGTACCATTGAAATTCCACTCATTGGCTATTAAATATATCTCGACAGTCCTACCACTCCACTCAACCTGTTGCCCAGGCATCATATATGGAACTCCGATTAAACCGAATGCGATGGCGGCTATAAAGAATACTGGGACGAAGCTCCGAGATCTGGGTAGGCCACCCTTGAATAGGGCAACTGGTAGCAGGAGTAAGCCGAGTACAACCATTAGTACGGATATTCCAGCAAGCTCATAGAAACTCTCTGATATATCTGCATAGTATGCGAGCCATACACCTATAATGCCCATTGTCAGCATCAATATGCTTGCTCTATAGAGACCTTGATCCATCTTGGATCACTCCTCCCTAATTATCTCATAGCCTACCCTTACAAAGTGGGCTATGACTGCAAAGGTAATTAGTGAGATGCCCATCCATATCATGGCTAAATCAGCCATCCCCGATATATAGCTCCAGAAAGCCACCCCATCAGCGAATATTTGGGCGACGATCGCTGACCCAAGTATAGCATATAGCTGGTTCCTCGTGAGCTTAAACGATACCTGAGGCTCAGGCCTACGCCTCCTCTCCATCTTGACCCTAGGATAGATATATTTAGTATATCCATAACTAGCTAAGAGAGATACCACTATTATCAATACCAGTACGGTGTAGAACAACACCGGGTCTATGACTAACCTTGTAGCGAGGTCGAGTGTCTTATCAGGATTGACATAGAATCCCCAGACAGTTGTTACGGCTATCTGCGCCAACCCAGCTATACCCAAGCCAGTTGCTAGTGGCCGCTCCTCCCAGGATAGTCCCTTAGAGCGATCTATGAATGGGATAACCAGAAAATATATTATGAATAGAGTTGGTAGTAGAACCCCAGCGACAAACTTATCTATACCTGTGCGGATCAATGCATATAAACTATTTATATACCATTCAGGTATACTCACGCCGGGTGGGACGTCGGGATCAAACTTCACGCCTAATGGGACTGGGAACAGGCCACCAGCAATTAATATGGCTCCGGCTACAACCGCAACCATCGGTGGGTCAAATATTAGGTTTCTAGGTAGGTGGACGGTTAATAATATCAGCATTAATACTGGTATTATAACTACATGGAATACATAGAAATGTAGAACTATATCGGAGAATCCGAAGCCCAAGAGCACCCTAGCCAGTGTCGTTCCGATGACTGGTACGGAGTTAGTGAGTGAAGCACCTATATTGATGGCCAATACAGCCCTCTCATTCAATATTAAATCGTAACCAGTATAGGCTTCCAAGAAGGTTAGGACACCTAGTATGACCCCCGTTACCCATATCACCTCATTCTTAACCTTATACTTACCTGAGAATAGTTGGTAGAATAGGTGGTATATGGCTAGTAGGAGCATGGCGTTAGATGCATGATAATGTATATTCCTCAGTATCCTACCAAAACTCACATCATCATTTATGAGCCTCACCGTGTCGTATGCCTGGGTCAATGAAGGCTTATAATAGAATAGGAGAAGCATACCAGTAATCCCCAGGATGATAAACGTCACTAATGTTAGCATCCCAAGGAAACCATGGGGACTAAGTAGCTTCTTAGGTATAACGAGCCTTATCCCAAATAATACGGTACGCTCCAGCCTATCGACAACCCAGTCATATAAATCCATTAACCTTGATAAAATGCCTTTAGACTGCTCCCTCCTTCCCATACCCAATTACACCTACAACTCCATTTGCATAAATATCGCCATTCTCTTCAACCTCGATCTTAACCTCTGGCAAGGTCTTGTTGAATTGTAGTGACGCAGGCCCCCTAATAGCAATACCGGTATTCGGGTCATATATGCTACCATGGCATGGGCATTCTATCTGGTTTCTCTCAGACTTATAGTCTACAAGGCACCAGAGATGTAGGCATACAGCGCTATATGATTTGAGGCTACCATCCGGTAGCCTTAGGAGTAGGAACTTCCTGAATGGATCGCCATCCAGCTCTGGGTTCCCGGTCACTGGATATGTATATATCTTCCTAGATCCAGGTGGCAATTCATTTATATTCCCTATCTTCTGCCGGGTGAACTCGAATGAAACATTGGTAATTAGATAGTCTTTTATCGGGACGAAGGGTGTGACGGCTAGGATACCTGAGATCCCCATCACCGTCTTGAGAAATTTCCTTCGTTTCATCCCAATACACCATATGGAACTATAAATGAACCTTATTATGCCTTGTGTCCGGAAAACAAATTCTAATTAGCAGGTGGTAGCCATATCTTTATTGGCATAAACAAATGGTATCAAATGTATATGCCATCCCTTTTGTATATAGGTTAATTCCGAGAATACTATACCTTTCTATTTATTCATAAGTCAATATATCATGGGTCGATTGGTCCACAAAAAATATTATAGAAATTGTGTTATTTTACGTAACCGAGTCTCAGTATATTTAGGAAGAGCATTAATGTTACTCCATCATCACCTATGGCAACGGTCATCCATAGAGGTATTAAACCCATTATACCCATTATACCGAGCAACAGCTTAACCCCGAGGGATAGAGCAATGTTTTGCCAAGCAATGATATTTGTCTTCTTACCAAGCTTAATCAGCCACGGAATCTGGGTCAACTTGTTTTTAACAAGCACCACATCAGCAGCCTCAAGTGTAACATCGACACCAGCATCACTCATGGCTATACCCACGTCTGCCTCAGCGAGTGCAGGTGCGTCATTTATACCATCGCCCACCATTGCTACAGCCTTGGCACCCGATTTGAACCGCCTCAGTAATTCGAGCTTCTCAACCGGATTCAACTCTGCATAATAGTCATCTACACCAAGCTCCGCAGCAACCTTCTCTGCCACTGGCCTCTTGTCTCCAGTCAATATAGCACTCCTAATACCCAACTCCTTTAACTTCGCGACCGCCTCCAAGGCATCATCCCTAACCCTATCGGCGAGACATACCCTACCGACGAGCTTCCCATCACGTATAATATATACTTTGGTGTGGCCATCACCCGATTTCTTACCATCCAGTCTTGCCCCAATCTCCTTCACCAACTCTTTATTTCCAACCGCCAATAGGCTCCCATTCACCCTTCCAATGATACCTTTACCAGCCACCTCCTTAACATCCATAACCCTGATCTTCTGATAGTCTACACCACTCTCCTCAGCCCATTTGATGAAAGCCATGGCTATAGGATGGTTCGAGTAACGCTCGAGGGAGGCCACTTGTACCAAGACATCCTGATCCTCCACCACACTCTCGCTACACTCAAGGACAAGCCTAGGCTCCCCAAATGTCAGCGTCCCAGTCTTATCCAATAGGATTGTATCAACCTTACCCAGCCTTTCTATATACTTACCACCCTTAATAATTACACCCCTCCTCGAGGATAATGTGATCGATGTGAAAAATGTGGCTGGGACAGATATGATAAACGCGCTTGGACATGCAACAACCAGTAGAATCAGGCTCCTATATAGCCAAGTATTGAAATCAGCGCCAAATAACAGCGGCGGAGCAGAGGCTGTAACTACGGCCATCAATATAACGACCGGGACATAGTATTTAACAAATCGGTCCACAAGATTCTCCGTATCGGCCTTATTTTTACGGGCCTCAATAACCAAATCAACAATCTTTGAGACAAGGGTATCTTTCGGATGTTTTGTAACACGAATATATAGGACGCCGTCAAGGTTAAGGGTACCAGCATAAACCTCATCCCCAGCCTTCTTCGCAACTGGAACTGACTCACCAGTAACTAGGGACTCGTCGACATTGGATAGCCCCTCTATAACCACACCATCCAACGGGATCCTCTCACCAGGTTTAACCAAGATATTTACGCCAGGCGATAATCTATCCACATCTATCATCTCTTCAGCTCCATCCCTAACGACTCTAGCCTGGTTAGGTATGTATTTGACAAGTTTCTCCACACTCTTCCTAGCCCTATCCTCGATATATTCCTCGAAGTACTCGGCAATAGAGAAGAGAAAGAGTACGGTAGCAGCCTCGAATACATAATCTATATATAATGCGGATAAACCGGCAACACCCATGAGAAACTCCGTGGTAAACCTCTTCTTCCGATACAACTTAACAAAACCCTTGTATAAGAAGTATAGCCCAATGGGTGTCACAACAATATGATAGATTATATCGGGGAATCTAGCAATTTCATTTAGGAATGGTATAGTAAGGCCCAGCTCATATACCCCATACAAATTCTCGAGTACATAGACCGAAACCATCGATAGTCCAAGGGCTAACGCGAACAATATCCATTTATAATCTTCGCCGAACCATCTTTCTAAGAAGCTCATGTTAAATCAGAAAAGGCTATTATATTCGTGGTATATTAATCTTGTGCTAAAAAAATAAAGATTTATATTATCTAAATATTATAGAATTAATAAAAAGTTATTAACGCGGTGATTCGATGTGGTGGTAATAAGTATAACTCTTCCATCGGAGTTACTGGAGAGGCTAGATAGGATCATCGAGGAAAGGGGATATTATAGCAGGTCTGAAGCTATAAGGGACGCGATTAGAAGCCTATTGGAGGAGGTCTCCGACCTTTATGGGGAGGAGGTATCGGCAGTAATAATGGTTACCTATAACAGGGCTCTAGGAGATATAGACAAGCGAATCAGCGATCTGAGGCATGAATTCAACGAGGTAGTTGTAGAGGGTATACATAGACATTTTGGCGGAGGCAACTGTATAGACATATTGATAGCCGAAGGAAATATAAGCGAAATAAGGACATTAATAGGTAGGATAAGGGGCTTAAAAAATGTATACCAAGTAAAAGCTCTTATGCTACCCAAGAAATAAATAGACACTATTTAGATTCATATATATTATTGGGTTAGGATCGTGGGAAGAAGTAGGGACTGGATGAAACAAGCTAAGAGGGATTTAAAGAATGCTATCTATGAGATTGATGGTGGGTATTATGA
>WAMZ01000056.1 GCA_015522055.1 Candidatus Geothermarchaeota archaeon | reverse complement strand
TCACCATAGTATATGTAGGAACCAACCATCCTTACCTAACATCTACTATATACCGTTTGGTGGGGCCGGCCGGATTTGAACCGGCGATCCCCGGGTATCGTCTCTATCATCCCCTCTAACAGGGTCCGCATACCCTTGGTGCCTCCCGTTCGGGAGGGATCTGGAGCCCGGTTTCAGGGGTGAAGTCCTGCCCTGCCTGGCTAGGCTACGGCCCCAACTTCAATAATTTAGTTTTAATGAAGTAAATAATAACTTTTTATCACTCTATACTGCTATTACTTAGTTAACCCATATAGTGAGACAAACATCGTTTATTATGTCTTGTGGCTAAATCTATTTTGTGGTTAGATATGTTACAGACTAGGGTTACAAGGCTTCTTGGAATAGAGTATCCAATTTTACAGGGGGCGCTTAGTGGCCTAGGTACTTGGAAGTTCGCGGCCGAAGTATCTAAGGCTGGTGCATTGGGCTGTTTCACAGCTGCGGTGGCTAGGACGCCTGAAGGTCTTAGGAGGCAGTTGAGGATGCTAAAGAGTGAGTTGAAGGGGAAACCGTTTAGCCTTAATATAAGTCTATATATGTGTCCATATCAAGATGATATGTTTAAAGTAGCTATTGATGAAGGTGTACCAGTTATCGAGACTTCTGTTTACGCGGTTCCAGATGATTGGGTCGACTCGATGAAGGATAACGATATAATCTGGTTGCATAAGGTTACTACTTTAAGGCACGCATTACATGCAGAGAAGCAGGGGGCCGATGCAATTATCCTAATTGGATTGGAGGGCTTTGGTTTTAAGAACCCGCGGCAACTACCTACTATGGCGGCTGTCCCGTGGGTAGCTAGACACCTCAAGAAACCCTTAATAGCCGGTGGGGGAGTAGGAGATCCACATACGTTTCTAGCGGTACTTGTATTAGGTGCTGAGGCGGCCTATATAGGTAGCGCATTTCTGACGACCAAAGAGGCCCCTCTACCAACACATGTTAAGGAAGGCTTACTTAATATGAAGCCGGATAATCAAGAATTAATTTACCGAATACTCTCGCCGCCTAGCCAGAAGGATTTCATTGAGGTTATGGAGCTTAGAGGTAAAGTCCCAATGGAGCGTTGGGTGGCGATGATGGAGAGGGTCCTACTTAAGGACCCGGATTGGAGAGAGGCACCGTTGGTCTGGGAGGAGGATATTAGTGGTGAAAAGGTATATAAATATGTGTCATTCGCAGCATCATATCCACATAAAATAATGAGTGTAAAGGAGTTTATCCACTGGTTAGTAGATGAAGGGAGAAAAATCTTAGAGAACATAATAAGGTAAAGCCGTAACCATCAGCTAGATATTTACAATAAATATTTTTCGTTAATCTATTGGATTGCCATCTAGTTTCTAATAACTTAACGTATTGTGGTGATGTGATACATGGCTAGGTTAAGGGATATTATTATTTCCACGCGTCCTTGGAGTTTTCCAATGACAGTCATATCCGTAACTATAGGTGTAGCCCTCTCACTAGCCCTTGACGGTATTATAAATCCCCTACTATATTTACTGACCCTAGTCGGCTCTTTATCAATACATGCGGCGGCCAATATCATAAATGATTACTTCGATACAAAATTTGGTGTTGATAGACCAGGCGCCCCTACCACTATCTATAGGCCACACCCCGTTATAACTGGCATGTTAAGCGAAAATGCGTTACTAAAGATGTCGCTGGTTTTTATGGCTGTGGGATTGGCTATCGCATCCTATCTCTCCATAGTGGCCGGCCCGTATGCATTCATTCTTGGCGTGATAGGGATATTCATAGCCGTAGCTTACACATCTCCTCCATTATCATATAAATATAGGGCCTTGGGAGAGGTCTTCGTTCTACTAAGCTGGGGGCCGATCATGGTGGTCGGCTCATACTATGTCCAGACAAGTAAATTGGAACTAATACCCACAATAGTGTCCATACCTTTCGCAATACTAGTAGCAGCGGTTTTATTGGCGAATAATATGAGAGACGCTGATTATGATGCTAGTGTCAATGTAAAAACAATTGCAATAATGCTTGGCCCAACTAAATCTCTGACACTTTTCACATCAATGATTGCCACTCCATATATACTTACAGCCGTATTCGTCGTCAGTGGTTTACTGAGTTATCCAGTGTTACTTGTATTTGCCACAGCTCCTCTGGCTCTGAAATTAGTAAAGTCCTTTAAAAAGGAGATACCCGAGACGGCAGATCCACAAACAGCCCAGCTAACAACCAATTTCGGCATAATGTATATACTGGGCATCATAATATCCACACTACTATAGTTAGGCAAGATGCGCATAATACATATTTTTTACATAATTATACCATTTATACTCTGGCCTATTTCATTCCTAATACTTAAACAGTATTTCATCATATCGATGTTGATATCCACGACTATATTAGGAATCTCGACATTTCTACTATGCAAAGAGTTCATCATATTGAAGATGAACCACAAAGCATTCTCATATGGTTTCCTAGGGGCTTTTATTCTATACTTAATATTCGTAGCTGGTGATGTGGCTTCAGAATATCTTGGACTGGGCATATACATAGACAATGTATATGTACTAATTAGGAACTTAGGAGATAAAGCAATCCTATCCCTAGCGTTGGTGTGGATAGGCCTCATGGAAGAACTATACTGGAGGGGAGGCCTCCAAGGATTATTATCGAAGCTAATTCAAGACAAGTCGTGGCTAGCGTCATCGCTACTATATATGTTAGTTCACATTGTGACGGCTAACCCTATACTCGTAATAGCGTCCCTAATAGTGGGTCTAGTCATGGCTATACTAGCCGACTTATATGGATTGGTGGCACCTATAACGGCTCACATAATATGGCTAGAATTTATCATAGTGCTATTCCCAGTCAGGTAAAACTTTGTTAATGGTGGGCCCGCCCGGATTTGAACCGGGGACCACCAGCTCCCGAGGCTGGCATGCTAGCCAAGCTACACCACGGGCCCGCATCATTCATGGACTATACTATTCATATTGATTATGTATTTTATTATTTCAGTATCCCAATTATAAAAACTATTTTAGTTAAATCTATGTTACATTACTGGTCTTCTAGTACTGTTGTATATTCCTATTTATAGGTTGAGGGCCTTTTTACCAACCATTATCTCTAGGCATTGAATTAAAATAATTTTCATTAATCTAATTTGGATTTTTATGTTAGGGGGTTCATATATGGGCCTGGAGTTAGCTTCCCAAGTTGGGGGCATTGATATAGGGGCGTTGGTATGGTGGCTTTTCTGGTTCATCTTCATACTTTTTCCGCTGATAACATATCTTCAGCACCATAGTCTTAAAACTGCTAGGATGAGGATAATTTCTAGGCTTGAAAAGAAATATGGTATGCACTTCATCACAATGATTCACCGGCAAGAGAGAATAGGTTTCCTAGGGATCCCCGTATATAGGTATATCGACATAGAGGATTCCGAGGAGGTTTTAAGGGCCATCAGGAATACTCCCAAAGATGTCCCAATAGCCCTAATATTACATACCCCTGGTGGCCTAGTACTGGCTGCGGCACAAATAGCTATGGCACTCAAGAATCATCCAGCGAAAAAGGTTGCAATTATCCCTCATTACGCTATGTCAGGTGGTACTTTAATTGCGTTGGCGGCTGACGAGATATGGATGGATGAGTCGGCTGTACTTGGTCCACTGGACCCCCAAATAAGTATGGGGCCCAATCAGCCACCACTGCCAGCCCCAAGTATTATTAAAGTTGCTAGGATGAAAGGCGATAGGGCTGGGGATAACATGCTGGTCCTGGCCGATATAGCTGAAAAAGCGATTAATGAAATGAGAGATATAATAATGAAGGTTTTGGAGGATAAGTTACCGCCTGAGAAGGCTGAAGAGGTCGCTAAGGTTCTTACCGATGGTAGATGGACACACGATTATCCAATTACAGCTGATATAATTAGGGGGCTCGGCCTCAAGGTTAAGACTGAGATACCGCCAGAGATATATACCCTTATGTCTCTATATCCTCAGGCCCATCAACATAGGCCTGGCATAGAATATTTGCCTTTACCCGTGAAGCCGACTACGCCTGAAAGGAGGGGTGTGCATACCATATAGCGGGTTTATATGTAATCAAATCTCTATAATAACCAGTTCGGGGGAACAGTTAAACCTTATAGGGAGAAATACGGTGCCGATCCCCCTAGTCACATACATCGCCACCCCCTCCTCTTTAAATAGCCCCTGAACATACTTGTAGTATTTTCTTGGTAGAGGTAGCCATAAGGCCCCTATACCTGGTATATTAACCTGTCCTCCGTGGGTGTGTCCTGCTAAGATCAAATCCACCTTATATCTTGCTTCATCGATTATTTGGGGAGAATGTGCCAACAATATTTTAATTTCATCTGAATCTACATTCTCCAAAGTCTTGTCTATATTATCCATATATGTATATGGATCGTTGACGCCGCATATCCAGAATCCATCGCAGTAAATGGATTGATTTATGAGTAGATATACATTTTCAATGCTTCTAACTCTATCAATTATTGATTTATCCATCAATCCGCTCCATATATCATGATTTCCCCATACTGTATATACCTCGGCTATTCTGGATAAATTATCTAGCAGATCTAACGCGCCATCTATACCATCACCATTTGACACATGGTCTCCACCGTGTAATATCATATCAGGCCTTAGCCTATCTATAGATTCAACAAGGCTAGTTACATCATATACAGATGAATCAATATGGGTATCGCTTATAAACACAATTCTCCTACCTATACCCCAATCAAATCTTACCTTGGTAACTGAAAAGCTATGGTTCTCAATGAAATATGAATATGAGAATGCAGTAGCTATAGATGCCAAGGTGGCCCCCGCCGAATACTTTATAAATGTTCTTCGCCTCAAGGATATATCCCTTACCTATTACTTTCCACTAAATTTGCTTATATAGTCCTCTCTAGGTGGAATAAATATATCGATTACTAGTAACTCGCTACCTAGAAGCTTAACACCATGCTTCACTCCACTCGGCATAACATAATAGGTGCCAGGGCCCAGCTTCTCAGTCACATCCCCGATGGTGAACTCAGCCTCGCCCATCAATACAAAACCCATCTGAAGATTAGGGTGGCTGTGCATAGGTACATCATTGGTTAGATACACATATAGAACCATAGCCTTATCATCTATATAGATATCTTTAGCCCACACCCCACTAAAGAGCTCTACAGCCCCCTCTAACTTGAAGTCTCCTCTATGGAAATACTGCATAGCTAATCACCTAAAATAATATAAATGCTACACTATAATTTTGAGTTTGGCCCCGGCCTCCTACTTCATCAACCCAAGTGAACCTAACCATTTTTATATCTGTGAACTATGTCTAAAATTATTTTTAAGGGTTATAAATATGGTTACTAAAGAGAAGTTTTCTAAAGATCTCGAGGCTGCTTACGAGAAGTTGAAGGGCAACAAGAATACCTATGAAGTCTATGAACAGTTAGAGCCGAGTAGAGGTGAAGGAAACTATAAGCTTACTTTCATAGCTAAGAAAAAGGGTGGATTTGGCTTCTTGAGGGCCGTGGTAGATATCGCTGAGGCAGCAATGTATGGTAATGTGAGAGGTTTGTTCTGGCGTGTGGCTAGAACTACAGCACAAAGGATTGAGGGACCTATGCTGGAACCCATTAAGCGAGATTTCAAGGGTTACGAAATAGCAATGATATTTAAAAGGTGGAGCGAGACGGTACCCAATGGTTATATAGAGACTATAGGTAATACTCTAAACCTACCCGATGACGATACGTGGATTGCATATGACTTAGACGTAGGAAAGGAGATGCGTGTAGTCATAGACTTTGTTAAGGTGCGGGGTGAGGAGGTTGCTGGTGCTTTGGAGGAAGAGGTTGAGGAACCTACATTAGAGGAGGAACCCACACCAGCCACAATTAATCTAGAACCTATAGAGCCGATTAAACCCGCTAAACCTGTAGTCGTCTCTCCATCCATCTCTCCCGGTTTTACGGCCCTGATAGAGGAAATGGCTAAGAGAATGTATGTAAATGGAAGTCTACGTAATATCGAGGATGGTTTCGAATTTGATATAGTGAATCCATTCGATGAGTTTAATGTGATAGCCCCAGTAACCATGATGATAAACAACTCCAAAATACCTCCACAAAATATCCTCATAAATAAAGGCGGGAAAACCTACTACTCACCACGGATATCCACCTCTACACCACTTATGCTGAGAAAAGGAGACACCATCACAATAACAGTAAAAGGTGCGAAACTAAAGCCCGGAACCTACAGACTAAAGATAAATGCTATATTAGACGGCCTAGGCTCAGTATCAATAGAAGCAGAGGACACACTCTAGCCATGGTAAAAAGCCTATCACCATCTAACCTTTTTTATAGGATCAAATATGATGAAGAGTCAAACCCAAAAGCCATATAATAAATTATTTATTATAATGGGCCCGCCCGGATTTGAACCGGGGACCACCAGCTCCCAAGGCTGGCATGCTAGCCAAGCTACACCACGGGCCCAATTGGTTCTATTAAACATTGGCCACCCGAATAAATTAATTTATAAATAGTTCGTTATTTCAGTTTTATATAAATTAAATTAACTTAGATCGGCTTGGTATTGGTGAGGTATCTCAGAATGCATAGTGAAGAAAAATATGATGTTAAGGAGTTTTGGAAGTTTGATATGCGTGTGGGTAAGGTTTTGGAGGCTGAAAGGGTTC
>WAMZ01000055.1 GCA_015522055.1 Candidatus Geothermarchaeota archaeon | reverse complement strand
ATTTATTAAATATATAATACCAAATATATACTCCTAAACCTATCCAGAGACATGCTTAGAATTAACTTATATTGTTGCATATAGGGTAATGGGTATAAATTACCGTGTAAAAATACTATTTAAATATAGCGATTATTGATTAGTGTATGACATATGACTGAAGTAAATAAGTTTGAGGGTATCGTCAAAGAAACATATACAAAACTTATAGAGCTTCATCCCGAGCAGTCTATGAATATAGGTTTAAGTTACCTAGATAAACCCTTACCAGACCTATCTAAGAATACGATACCAGTCGAGCGCGGCCTCATCCAGATCCAGCTCGAGAAATTAAAAGAGATTAACGTGGATGAACTTCCTATCGATAAGAGACTGGACTACCTGGCTTTCGTGGATTATCTGAAGCTAAGACTATTTTTTATCGATGAGTGGCCTATTTGGAAGATGTATCCAGAGGCTCCAGACATAGCATTCAACATGATTATAAACGTATATCTTAAGAGGGACCTATCTAATAAGGAGAAGCTTAGATATATTCTTGGTAAGCTCGAGGAACTACCTACATTCTTAGAGAAATCAAAGAGTAGGCTCGAGACACCCGTACAACTATTCATCGACGCCGGAATATTGTCGAGCCAGAACCTTATGCTACTCGTAAGGGGTATCTACAATGATTTCATAACTAAGGAAGATATATCTGGGGAAGTTGGTGCAAAAAAGAGGATATTTGATATAGCTCTCGGCTCCATAGAAGCCTATATCGAGTGGCTACAGAAGCTTAGGGAGAGGGAGATAAGGGACTTCACCATGGGTAAACAGCTGTATGAGAAGCTTCTGAGGCTTAGGAGGGTCGAGGATAGCCTAGATGAGCTGGAGAAGGAGATAGTCAAAGATATGAACCAATATCATTCGGAGCTACAAAAAATAGCTGGTGAGCTGGATAAAGAACGTAACATCAATAGGGTTATAGAGAAAATAATGGAAGAATACCCCAGGACATCAACAGTAGCCCTATCCCTGTATAACCATGGCCTACTAGAGGTTAAGAAGATCATCAAGGAGAAGAAGATACTCGACTTACCGGAGATAGAGGTGGAGGTCGTCCCCGTCCCAACCATGATCAAAGAGACACTACCTGAAATATATTATTTCCCCTCCTTCAAGCAAGCTGGTGAGATAAAGACGGTCGAGGTCTACATAAATTTAAGTGAGGAGCCTGACCTACTCAAGCTACATAACGCCTACTTCGCCCTACATAGAATTCTCCAAGTAATATATCCAGGCTACCACGTCATATTTACCAATACAGTCCTAAACAATAATAAGGTAAGAATCATGCTTGACATACCAGAAGTATATGAAGGCTGGTCTATGTACTCAGACTTCCTCATGGCTGAATATGGATTCCTCACAAGTAGGAAAGACAACTTCATAAGACAACTACATATCTATAGGAATGCCCTCCTAGCCTATCTAGATATTAAAGTAAATACGGGGGAGATGAAGCATGTGGATGCACTCAAGAGACTCGTTGAGGATGGATATATGCAGAGGTCGGAGGCGGTGGCCCACATACTTAAGATGGTTATATCACCATCCCTATCACTCTCATCATACATAGGCTTCAAGGCGATATGGAGCTTGAGGAAAGCCTTGAAAGAATTCCTGAAGAACAATTATAGTGATAGATGGTTTAATAATGAGTTCCTCAAGAACTCGGCCCTACCCATAAACTTCATGAAGATAATCATGCTCGACAGAGCATTGAAGATACTTATGGAGAGGGAGTTCATGAACTTCAAAATAGAGTGAGGAGCATACCTAATGTGAAGACCACACCTAAATAGGGGCTAGTTAACTTGAATAGACGCCAGGCTATACGCTCCTCATCCACCCTAAACATCTTTATAGAATAATATACGATTAGAGCATTCAATATCGTTACCACAATGAAATAGATGGGACTAAATAGATTAGCATCTAGAATAGGTATTAAATAGGAGAATGTAACCAAGATTATAGCAGAGGAAGCAATACACTTCATCGCGGTGGATCTACTCGTCACCGTAGGCAACATAGGCACACCAGCTCTCCTATAATCATCCCTATAGAATAGTGCCAGGCTCCAAATATGTATAGGCGTCCATATCACTATGAGCCCCGCCCATATAATAGCAATTAAGTCAAGACTACCTACTGCCGCGGTATAGCCTATCACTACCGGAGCCCCACCACTAAAACTCCCTAATATAACGTTCCATGAGGTTCTACGCTTCGTCAAATAGCTATATATAATGATATTATCAACCAATCCAAAGGCCATAAATATCAGTGGGAGAATCCCCAAGCTATATGATAGGATTAATGATAAGCCGGAATATATCAATCCAAAGTATAATGCCTTGACGGGGGGATCTATCAGGCCCCTAGGCAGGGGCCTATTCATAGTCCTAATCATTTTAGAATCAATGTCCCGATCGATATAACTGGTAACAGTATTGGCACCCGCAGTACCGAAGTACAGGGCAATAACTAGGGTCAAGAACTGATAAATATTTATGTCCCATCCTGCAGCCATCACATAGCCTGCTATGCCAGTATATAGTAGTAGCATCCAGAGCCTAGGCTTGGTTAGAACCCAGTATACCTTGATACGCTCAGATATACTCATCACATCATCATCAGTCTTATTTGAATATAGCATTATATTACTAGGTGAATATACGATGAATATATAATATTTTTACATCTAAATAGAATGCTCAAAAGATCTATGATGATAGAGCCCTGACTATTTCTTAAGCGACCCCTGCTCCTCCAGTATCTTCCTAACCCTCTCCCAGTTATTCTCAACGTCCCTCTTAAACTCCTCTAGCAATTCACCCTTAAGGAACCTGAACCTACCCTGCATCTTCACATACTCCTCAATAGGTAGCCGCCGTTTCTCCAGCATCGTATTGCTTGGTGGATTTAGGGTAAGCCTTCCATTCTCAATCTCCATCAATATCCATACACCGCTAAGCACAGCCTTCCTAGCCACCTCCACTGTTAGATGCATATCGAACCTCCACCCAGGTGGGCATGGAGACATTAGATGGATAAACTTGAAACCCTTTATACTCAATGCCTTCTTAACCTTCCTATGGAAATCCATAGGGTACGCGACGCTTGCCGTAGCAATATACGGTATATTGTGGGCAAGCATGATATCAATAATGTTCTTCTTACTCTCCTTTTTACCCTTAATAGTTGTCGTAGTCCACGCACCTTTAGGCGTGGCTCCACTCCGTTGGATACCAGTATTCATATATGCCTCATTATCATCCAAGACATACAGTATATTGTGGCCACGCTCAGCAGCACCACTCAGACTCGCGAAGCCAATGTCATAGGTACCGCCGTCACCCGCCCAAACAACGACATTAACATCCTTCCTGCCCATACGTTCAAGAGCCTCAACAATACCCGAGGCGACCGCGGCTGCAGACCCGAAAGCAGTATGTATAAACGGTATAGCGAATGTCGATAGATTGGCTTTACCAGCTATAATACTTGTACACCCAGCTGGAACGGCTAGGATCGAGTTGGGGCCGATAGCCTTGAGCAGATGCCTCAGCCCTATGGAGGCTCCACACCCATGGCACGCTGCATGACCAGGTAGGTAATACTCATTCTCACCAAGTTGGGATACTAGCCTAGGCTTAGACATACCTCCCACCCATCAAGAATATCGTCTCCCTCTTATCAAATATACCGTCCTTAACATCATTGTAGAGCTTAATAAAATCATTATCCACCACTTCAACACCAGCCAAGCCCACCACAACATCATATACATCGATATCAAGCCTATGCCTATATATAGAATCCACCAGATCTGTGAATAGGATACCTCCCTTACCCATGGAGATAGCCCTACTAAAGACTATAATCCTCTCAGCATTAGATATAGTATCTATAATCTCGTCCTCCGGATAAGGCCTCAGAAGCCTAATATTTAGATGCCCCACCCTAGCCCCCTTGCTCCGGAGCCTATCCACAGCAACTATACCTTCATTCGCCATCGCACCGATCGATACAAATATTGTCTCCGCGTCATCACATTTATATGCATCTACGAGACTACCGTAGTTCCTGCCAGTCAATAAATAGTACTCATAACCTACCTTCTTAATATACTCTAGGCTTTCTTCTATCGATGCCCACATATTCCTTCTAATAAGGTAGTTGAACTTAGCGTCTGGTAAAT
>WAMZ01000054.1 GCA_015522055.1 Candidatus Geothermarchaeota archaeon | reverse complement strand
CAATAGCCATATCCATCAACTCCATTAACTCCTGTATCGAGAGTAGATCGCCATTCCTACACCTCGCGATAGCGGTTAATGGATTTATAGCTATGTTAACGACCAGTTTGCTCCATAAGATGCTGTCTATATTATCTACGTATTCTGCCTCAAGACCCGAATTGTTGAATATCTCCACCATTTCTATAGCCTTCTCCCTTGCGCTGGTGAGGCAGCCTATATAAGTCTTTCCTCTCCCAGCGTGGTAGACCTTACCCGGCCCCATCAATGTCGCGCCGTGGTTGGTGACTCCCCTCAAGATATAGGGTATTTCCCCAGCCGCAATGAAATCCTCTATTGGGATTATCCCGTTTTGTATAGATAACATACATGTATCTTCTTTTATTATGTGGGAGGCGGATGCCAATGCTCTTCGTGTGTCATATGCCTTTACTGATAATATTATATAGTCCATAGGCTCCATCTTCATGTCGGGGGTGGCTGCCTTAACCCTGACCAATCTATCTCCGGATACGCCATAGATATGTAGGCCATTCTTGTTGATAGTGTCTATATGCTCCCGCCAGACATCTATCAATGTGACGTCGTAACCAGCCTCGGCAAGATGCCCACCTATTACAGAGCCTATTGAACCTGCGCCCAAAACCCCTATTCTCATGGGCACCACTTAATTATTCATCGTCACATTATTAATTTGTTAAGGCTATTGGTTAGTGTTGGTCTATGGCTAGGCTCACCTCTAAGGATATTATGGATATGAAGAGGTCTGGGGAAAAGATATCGATGATTACTGCATATGACTATCCCACCGCCTACCTATGTGATAAGGCTGGTGTAGAGATTATCCTTGTCGGCGACTCAGTCGGCCCATTCGTATTAGGTTATCGAGACACTAGACGCGTAACCCTAGATGATATTATTAGGCATGCGGCTGCGGTATCTAGGGCTGTGGAGAGGGCCCATGTAGTTGGTGATATGCCTTTTGGAACGTATTATAGGCCCTATGTAGCGGTTGAGAACGCGATTAAGATGGTTAGGGAGGCTGGTGTGGATTCGGTGAAGCTTGAGGGTGGTAGGGAAGTAGCTGGTATAGTCCGTGAAATCACGGGGTCAGGGATAGATGTAATGGGTCATATAGGCTTCACACCCCAGCGGTCTACCGATACATCGGTTTATCCAGTTAGGGGTTTGGATGTCGATGAGGCTGAGGAAATACTTAATGATGCATATGCATTGGTGGATGCCGGTGTATACGCCATTGTACTGGAGTTCGTCGCCTCTCAAGTTGCTCAGCTAATAAGGGAAGAGGTTGATGTACCCGTTATCGGCATAGGATCTGGCCCCCATTGTGATGGCCAAGTCCTCGTCTTGCACGATGTTATAGGGCTTAGGGTAGGGGAGCATCCTCCATATGCAGCTAAATATGGGGATGTAGCTGGTGAGATACTATATGCAGTTAGGAAATATGTCAGTGAGGTCAAAGAAGGTCTATTCCCACACCCCAGTAATTACAGGTCCATGGATGAGCCAACATATAAGGAATTTATTAATAGGGTTGGGAGGAGGAAGATAGATTAACTCACTATGATATCCATGTGTGTATGGATATGGATAGTTTGAAGAAGCTCATTAAGCCGGAGCCTCTAACAGTAATGGCGTTCTTACTAGGATTATTGTATTCATCCATATTTGGTGGGGGTTCCATATTCAACGATGTGGTGGCTATATTCATAAGGATATTTATTCTGGTCGCCCCATTCATAGTATTCACACTTATATTCCTCTCAACAAGCCGGATTCTAATATATATAGGTAAGTCTCCATCCCTGGGTGGGAGATTAATTATATACACCCTATTATTTTCCTACCTAGCCGTTATATTTGCTCTAGTAGTAATGTATCCCTATATACATAGGATAGGTGCCCTTGATATCGGGTTGCTATATGAGGAGGCTACATCTTATATCAGGAGGATTATTGTGAGTCCATTGATGACCGCTATTATAATTGCTTTGGTATCGCCACTTATATTCTCAAGATATATCGCTAGTAATCCTTCTCTCATTGATGGTCTCTATCATTACATCATAAGCATCTTCAAGGCATTACTCTATATCATGCCGATCGTGGCATTCAGCTTCGGGGTGAAACTATATGTATCTATCTCAACATTATCGATCCCGCTTATCCTATCTTCAATCCTTACTGAATTAGTTTATGGCCTCATATATCTACTGGTTGCTTCACTAATTGTATCTGTATCGAAGAGGGTTCCAACTAGGCTCGTGTTAAAGTATGTAGTTAAAGCTTTTGTATATTGTTTACCGGCTGGGGGCTCGTACCTCGCTCTACCTATAAATCTAAATGTTTATAGGGAGGTCTTTAGGGAGGAGTATTTTGGGTCGCTGGCATTATCGATTGGTGCCTCGATTAATAGGGCGGGAAGTGTCGGTGGTGCCCTAATAGTGGTTGGGCTGGCATCGATATTTGTGGGTAGCCCCACATCCCTATCCCAATTATTCATGATAGGCTTGATCCTACCGTTCGTCTCGCTGGGGGCGCCTGGCTTATATGGGGGTACACTTATAGTTGGGATGCCACTAGTATTGGATGTATTGGGTATCGGTGAGCTACATCCAATAGCAATTTCATCCCTAGCCATATTCGTAAGTGTATTGACATATATACAAGCATCTCTGAATACGGTGACCAATGGGTTGATGGGTATATTAATAGGTGAGTTAGGATTGGGTAGTGACTAGCTCGATAATCTTCTCGGCCAAGGCTGGTGCAGCCGTGAAACCTGGTGAGTCTATTCCAAATAATGCCACTACTCTATCCTTGAGACTGATTATATAGTCGTCATCGGGGTAGTTTATAACCCTAACACCTGCAAAAGCATCAATTACATCCACGTCAATCTCAATGATGCTACTATATCTATTGATGAGTTCATCGATTTCCTCTTTAGATACTTGAGTCTCCTCAGGGTCATTCACCCACCTAAACCCCGGCCCAAGTATATTATAATCTCCCCTAGGGGTTGGTATCACAGCGCCGCCCTTAGTATACCTATTTCTAGTAAATAATTTCAACTCCGCGAATATAGCGTCGGTGAACCATCTGACCCTAATCATCGGGCCCTTTGCATATCTCTGTATAGGAGGGTTGATCCCTATTTGTGTGGCTAATCCAGCTGTATATGGCCCAGCCGATATAACAACATAATCATATTCCTCCCCATCGATGGATATACATTCTCCATCATCTTCAACCGAGTCTACCTCATATCCTAATCTGACCTCACCACCAAATAGCTCTATATTTTCCCTCAACCTGGATAAAACCTCCATAGGATCAACGACATAATATCCATCTATTGCGATCCCAGACTTTACACCTCGTTTCACAAAGGGATACCTTCTACGAAGTTCATCAATATCTATATACCGGGCTCTTATCCCATATTTATCTAAGTAGCCTATGAGGAAGCGGTCTAAGATCCTATGAATATAGCTTCTACTCAGGAGGTAGGCCTCGACCCTACGCATAGTATATCCAATGTTCCTAGAATATATTCTATGTAGCTTATTCCCATTCAATGCTAACCTGCTTTTCAGTGTCCTGAATGGGGTTTGGAGCATATGTATTACACCTGCGTTGTGGCCGCTAGCTCCCCCACCCAGTGCCTTCTCCTTCTCATATACCACAGCCTCATGGCCCTTGATTGCAGCTATATATCCTGTGAATAAGCCTACTACTCCACCCCCAATAATCGATATTCGCATTCGCCACGCCTCATAGATATAATTCTGCTATACATAATAATTATACTATATGGAGTATTCTCCATAGATGGCTGGGTTTCCACTAATTTTATGGGCGGTGTATATGGCTGGAGAATATATTCTGGCGTTGGATTTAGGTGGGCTTAGGGTCAAGGGCATAATTTATGGTGGGGGTAAGATAATTTCGACGAGAACTATTGAGGTAAAGTATATTGGGGATGGGCTTATAGACGGTAGATGGTATATAGAGAATTGTAGAAGACTTGTTCAGGAGTTGGTTAATGCCGTCGATGCCGAGAGGTGTCTCGTGGCTATAACTTCTCAACGTGCATCCATGGTTGGCTGGGATGAGGAACTTAGTATCATAACCCCGATATATACCTGGAAGCATAGGTCTGGCTACGATGTATTGATGGAGGTCAAGAGTAGGCATGAGTTGGGGCCGCTGGAGATGTTTCTACAGCCTGGTGCAGGTATACTTAGAGCGAAATATATTCTAGATAACTATAGAGTTGATTACGTGGCTGGTGTGGAAGCGGCTGTTATATATAGTTTATTTGGGGAGAGTCTCACGAGCTATAGCCTCGCCTATCCATATGGCTGTCTAGAGCCATTTAGCTTGAGTTGGGTGGATGAAATACTATCGATTTTAGGTATAGATGAGAAGTTTCTTCCCAAGTTGAGGGAGGAAAGGATATCTGTCTCGGGGGAGGTTTCCTCGAATAATCTGGTATTGAGTTCATTGGTTGCCGATCAGTCTGCATCCCTTATCGGCTCGGCGTGCTTAGCAGAGGGGTATGGGAAAGCGAGTTTGGGCACCGGATGTTTCATAGATGTATTCACTAGGGATAATTTTATTGGGGACCCGATGTCCGGTATAAATCCGATGTTGGTCATGGTTTCCGATGGAACACCATATTTTAT
>WAMZ01000053.1 GCA_015522055.1 Candidatus Geothermarchaeota archaeon | reverse complement strand
GTTATATAGGGGTTCCAAAAACTATTTAGTGGCTATTCACCCTGCGATGTGGTGTCGAATGCCGGGAATCAATGAGAAGACCTTCTTATTAAGGGAGTCTCCTACCCGGAGAATCGATAAGATAAGGGAGACCATTGTCCGCGAAGGAAAAGATATAATTTTACTATCTACTGGGCAGCCGAGTATACCGCCTCCAAGGGAGCTCAGGGAATATTTGGCGGAGAGGCTAATGGAGGAGTCTATGAAACTCTATGGATATACCCAGAGCCAGGGAATAAGGCCATTGAGGGAGGCTATAGCTGATGACTTGAAGGAGCTGGGTGGCCTCGACCTTGATCCGGATCAGAATATAGTTGTTACAGCCGGGGCCCAGGAGGGTATGTTTGCCACCCTCGCGGCTGTCATAGAGGATGGTGATGAAGTAATACTGACAGATCCATGTTACTTTGGATATAAGCCTATTATAGAGTATCTAGGTGGTAGGGTCAAGTATGTGCCAGAGACCCTAAACGATGGTTTTCAGCCTGACATTGAGGCATTAAAAGAAACCATATCAGATAAGACGAAGGCGATGATACTTGTATCCCCCGACAATCCAACCGGGAGGGTGGTGGATAGTGATGTTGCTAAGGCGGTGGCTGAGCTCGCCGCTGATCATGATTTCTGGCTGGTTATGGATGAGGCATATAAGACGTTGATCTATGAAGGTGATCATACATGGGTATGGCACTACGCACCCGATAACGTAATTGGATTAAATACCTTCTCGAAGGATCCGGGTATGCCGGGTTGGCGCCTCGGATATGTATATGGCCCCTGGAACCTGATTAGGGCTGTTAAATTGATAAGTGAGGAGATGGTCTACTGCCCACCATCCGTCGCCCAAATCGTTATAACCCATTATCTGAGGAGTGGCATGAGGAAGAAGTTCCTACCAAACGTTATCAAGGAGTATGTAAAGCGTCGCGATGTAGTAATATCTTCCCTAGAAAAATATCTACCTGAGACTAGATTCCTAAAAACACAGGGTTCGATGTTCATATTCCCAGACTTCTCTGCCTACCTAGACCGCCTAGGCATGGATGGCGACGAGTTCAGTGAGAGACTCCTCAGGGATGCCAGTGTCGCTACGGTTCCGGGGAGCTACTTCGGGTCCACAACAAAGTTCATAAGGATATCATTTGTCACCGAATCGCCAGAGAGGCTTGAGCAGGGAATCAAGATTATGAGTGAATTCATCGAGGCTTCTTAAAGAGATACTTAGCCAGCCCCACCCAGCCCATAGATAAAGAGTATTAATGCAGATAATAAGAATAGTATCAAACTAAGGAGATATGGGAGAGTTGGATATATCAATGCTAATAGACCAGCGATAGCCGGAGTCGCCATAGATATTATTCTATTATAGCTCGACAATGCTGAGAATATAGTGCTCGCCCTATCTTTAGGAACCTTCTCAAATATCCAAGCCCTATAAAACGGGAACATTAATGTGTCCCCAAACCTAGACACGAAGTATGATAGTAAAACTAGGAGAAATGGCGGGTTCAGGAACATTATCATCGCCCATAGCGTGATCATGAGGTATCCAGCCGATATTACATGGAATCTATGCTCTTTCCCTATTCTATCGCTAATATATGTTGCTGAAATAGCGCCGAGTGATAATGAGGCCTCAACAAGAAGCGCCTCAAATATAGTTAGACCTAATGTATTTACGATATAGTTTAGTAGTACGATTATTGGAGCCATGCTCCATGCTAATGTTGTGAGGGCCTCTATTACGAGGATGAGCTTGAACTCGCGGTCCACCCGGAATCTAAATTTTTCTGGCTCTATCCTCTGGCCCCTCCCTAGACTTGGTATGAATTTATATATGTAAAGTGTGGTCGGAATCGATGATAAAGCTATCGCTAAGAAGCCGATTCTATAATGGATTGGATTACTATACATGTATCCGAATATATAGCCTATTATGGGGAAGCTAATTAACTGCGATACCTCCGGTAGTCTCATATGCCAGGAGAAGACCTCCTCAAGCTTCTCTTTTGGATATAGCAGTTTCTCAGCAGCTTGGTATAGAGGATAGAAGAGTCTCGATACCCGATCAACAATCAGACCCAATGTTATCATCAGTGGTGCAAATAATCCATAGGCCAATCCATAGAGGAATGAGGATACGCCATCGAGGACATCAATAAGCATTAGACCTTTTTTGATATCAATATATTCAAAGGCCTTCCCTATGGCGTATGTCAATGGAATCGATATTATATGTATAGCTGTGAATAACAGGCCAATTTCTAATACATTATATCCAGTAATGAACATGTACATCGGTAGTAAGTACCAAATTGAAAGAAGGGGACTGATTATAGTATGGTAAATAATATATCTCCTGGCTCCTACGGGAATATCCCTCCATTTCATTCAAGCCACCGCCACAACCAGAGACTATATAATATTAATGGAAACAATCAAGGAATCAGATGAAGGAGGGGGACGGTGAGGTAAAATTATGAATGGACCTATCCTAGGATATTCATGAGGATATGCCTAAATTAATTGGATGCCATATTTCTCAGCCTCGACAATCACAGGATTTCTCTTATCCTTTAACCTATTATATATTCACTAACATTGATTATAATTGGTTCTATATTAATATGTTTGAAGAGACAGGTCTCTACTAGATCTAAGCGTTTAATCGGGTTATTAGGTAGGTCGTCGTCCACGACAATTAGGATGTCAATATCACTAGATATGTTAAAATCTCCCCTAGCATAACTTCCAATCAATATAGCCTTCCGGACACTAAGGTATGCACCTACACACTCTACGAATGATTTAGCCTTCTTGATGGCGGCCTCCCTAGCAATTATCCTTCTCTTGATAATTTCCTCCATATCTCCTCCACCCACCTAATTACAATAAATGCATTAGATATGGCTTCTTCGGCCTCACTTCTTAAATAATACTCCTCAGGGACACCCTCACTCCATACATCAGGATATCTTGTTGGTATATAATGCTTATTCAATCTTATGCAAGCCTCCTCTATAGACTTATCCGGTTCTATCCCAAGCTCAGCTGTTATAGATAGTAAATAGGGTAGTGATGTACCTATCTGAGGCGGCCCAAGACCCCAAAGCAACCCCTTCAGACTCTTTTCAACAGCTTGGTGGGCTTTGAAGCAAGCCCAATTATAATCTCTTTCCTCTAAATCCCTCTTCGCAGATTCGAGAGTCTCCTTGGCACTCCTCAACCATCTACTATATTCTTTTTCATCCAACATTCTATACAACCTAAACC
>WAMZ01000052.1 GCA_015522055.1 Candidatus Geothermarchaeota archaeon | reverse complement strand
GTGTGGACCCAATTGTTATGCCAGCTATAATCGATATAATAATGAATATAAGTAGGTCTAAGGGTGTCAATGTGAAGTATAGATAAGTATCTCCCTGGATCGTGGGTATCTCTGGACCATATTCATATTCGCCCCCAACTAATATTATATAGAAAACCTTTTTGCCCCCAACATCCATAGATTCGAAAAGCCTAATTGTAGTCGGCATCCTCCCTGCCAGCATACCCTGCAGGATGACTGGCGTCGTTATGTTAACTATTAAGATGACGACTGTAGCTAATATAATTTTCTTCCTAGCATCTCTATCTCTAAATATGATACTTATGCCACGCCTCAATGTAAGGATTCCATCCCTCAAACCCATCTCCATATACAATTTAATCTCGGATCCATATATTGAGGTTTAGTATAGCCATCCAGTTAAAGAATATATTTATTTCATCATCACTTTAATAGTACACATACACGATTTTGAATTATATGGATGTCAGCGATGAGACTCCAAGGTTTAAGGTACCGATTAACTATGTAGGTGTAGAGGGTATACATATACCATTCTATACGAAGATCGGGGGGAATAAGGTTAATTCGATATTGAGGATAGATGCATATATAGATCTGCCTGGCAGCCAGAGGGGGATACATGCCTCCAGGAGTCTCGAGGCGATACAGGAGGTTGTGCTTAGCTATAGGGAGAGGCTCATGAGGATAGAGGACATAGTATCACATATATCGAGAGACTTACTCATTAGACATACCTACTCCAAGAAATCTATGGCCAGGGCCATGGGAAATATTGTATTAAGTATTAGGCCATGGAGGGATGGCCCCTCGAGTCTCGAGCGTATCAAGATCTATGGGAAGGCATTTGGTAAACGTGGTGATAAAGATATTTTTATAAAGAAGTTTGTGGGTGTTGAGGTGTCTGGCTTAACAGCATGCCCAAGTGCCAAGAGGTCCACCCATGAATTATTGAATAATGTTGATGAGGAGTATAGCCCGACCCATATGCAGAGGGGCTACCTAGATATCGTTGTCGAGGTTTCCGATGAAGGAGTGGTTGATATAGTAGATTTAATATACATTGCTATGAACTCGTTCTCAGCACCTACATTTGAGCTTCTCAAGAGGGAGCACGAGGCTAGGCTGATCATCGACGCCTATAAGAAGCCACTTTTTACCGAGGATGTGGTTAGGAATGCTGTTAATGGATTGATTGAATTGTTGGGTAGGGACTCTAGTCAGCTGGTGTGGGTGAGGCATAGAAGTATGGAGTCGATTCATAGCCACAACTTGGTGGCAAAGATATTTGGGAAGATATCGGATTTATCTAAGTTCCTCTAGCGGTGATGCCTATGAGGGAGTCTGGGTATAATGAGGAGGTCGTGAATGCTGCCTTCGAGCTAGGTATAAAGCTGGGGGCATTATACCATCAGTTTATCGGTCTTCCATTCAGGCCTGAGGATGTGGATCAGGTGGAGGAGACTATTATAAAGTCTATAGCGTCCCAGCCATACGTATCGGCGGTGGATGTCAAGCTTGACCGAGAATTGATTCAAGAGAGGATTAATAGGTATGGCTATGTAGAGTTGACGGGCGACATGATATATGCGAGGGTTGTTGTGGTGTATGGTGATATTAGGGCTGTGGGTGAGATAAGGTATGACCCAGATATGGATTATCCACTAATGAGAATACTATTCATAGAGAGGATTAGATAAGATTATCTCTGGAAGCTCATCAAGCTCTACATAATTGAACCCCTCCACATCTATCTGGCTGGACACAATATAGACTCTATCCTTCATATCAACTAGCTCCATTATCTTCTTTGCAATCAGGAGTTTAAGCCTCTTAACCCCTCTATCTACGCTTCCAACTTTATATGGGTCTAACTCATCATATATATCCATGCCGAAGACAAACACTCTCTTAGCACCCATTCTCAATGGCAACAGTATGGCTCTATCACCGTCAGTATAGCCACCTACATTCACTATTGGTGGGATTGGTAACACCTGTGTAGAAACCACTACATTATTGAGAAACTTTGAGAGAAATATTATCCGGCTTATATTGTCTCCATGTGCATGCAACATAATAATGGCCCCCGCCCTCGAAGCAATTGATATATATCTGATGTCTCCATCTAGATCTGTGACTACCACATCTGGATAGATCCCATGCTCAATTAGAATCTTAGTGGCTGGGTCGGCCGATATAACTACCCTATCAGATCTATTGGTCCTCTCAATAATATCGGCTGTCAGTGATATGGCTTTGGCTAGGCTGGGACCCGCAGCAAATACGAATGCATCTCTCCCCCTAATAGTCTTCTCTAGGATGGATGGATGAGCAAACCTACTTAAACAGAATAATTGGGCTATTAACGGAGATATCTGGTCCCTAAATTTACTATAGCCCATCTTGGACGATATGAAACTATATATTCTGAGCCACTCACCGAGTTTCATCAGACTCTCCACATGCAACCAATCACTTAACACTAAAAATAGAAATATTTATCCAGGGGAATCAAGTTAAAATAACTAAATCAAGTATTACATTGTGATGAATATGTCGCAGCTGTTAATATCGGGTAGCCGGCTAGGTAGCGTCGAGGTCGGTCTGGATAAGCCTGTCAGGATAATGGGTGTTCTAAACCTAAGTCCAGAATCATTCTATAGAGGCAGCGTCGCCCTAGACCCAGATGAGGCATATAAAAGAGCAGTCGATATGGTGGAGAAGGGAGCTGACATAATTGATGTTGGTGGGATGTCTACAGCACCCTATAAAGAGACCTATGTACCACCAGATATAGAGATCAGCAGGGTAAAGCCCGTTATTAAGGAGCTCTCCTCCAGCCTAGAGGTACCCATCTCAATCGACACTAGGAGGGCGAAGGTGGCTGAGGAAGCCCTTAAATCTGGGGCTTCTATAGTCAATGATACATCCGGACTTAGGAGCGACGAGTCGATGGCGAGGATAGTCGCCGACCATGGGGCTTCACTAATATTAATGGCATACGGCCCAGTAGATAAAAAGCGAGACCCAATAGTTAACATAAGGAGACTCCTAAGAGAGAGCCTGGAGAAGGCTATAGATGAAGGTGTAGAACCGGGCAAAATTGTGCTGGATCCGGGGATAGGTTTCTTCAGAGATACTGGCATGGACTGGTATGATTGGGATTCATATGTTCTAAGGAATCTTAATAGACTGGTTATACTTGGTAAGCCTATTTTGGTGGGGGTATCTAGGAAATCATTCATCGGAGCCATCCTGAACCAAAAGGATCCAGCTGAGAGGCTTATAGGCTCATTAGCGGCTGAGGCAATAGCCGTCTATAACGGGGCATCCGCAATACGAACCCACAACGTGGCTGAGACTATCCAGGCAGTGAGACTAGCTGAATATATCCGGCCAAAGATTAAAGTCTTAAAGACCGATAATGGATTGGTCCTAACCGATCTAGACACGATACTGGGGAGCGTAGACCTGGAGGAACTCATGATAAGCATGGATGTCGACCCTAGGGGAGCTGAGATAATGGGAGGCAAGGGAGAATTCAAAGTCATATACGTGGCGGGCATACCAAAGATACTAGCGATAATCATAAAGCAGGAGATGCTGGCCCTGGGAGGCGAGTGCGCCACGACATCAGACACCATATTCAGCGGCTTCCAGCCAACATCGATACTACTCATGGGGACCAGAAAACACCTAAATATACTCATAGACAAGCTTAGGGGCATGGACCTAAAAAGCGTCGAGAAGCGTGGACTCCCCAACGCATCTGACTTAGCCGATGCACTTATTAAGCTAGTTGAGCATTTCCCAGCTTAATATTGAAACCTAAATAATTAAATTCTAGATATCCATATGTAGGTGATTCATATGAGGAAGAGGATATATTTCACGGTAGATGAGGATTTGCTGGAGAAATTTACTCATGTAGCTAAATCCATGGGTCTATCACGTAGTGAGGCCATAAGGAGGGCTATGGAAATATTTATAACTATACACAGCAGTGATAATGAAACATTCACGAAGAGAGTTAGAGGGATGTATAAAAGTAGATTCTCATTGAGTGAGCTTGAGGAGATTTATATGAGATCCAAATTAGATTAATTGTAAAAAACCTGAGGTCAAAAAAGGGATACATTGATGAAATATACGTACAAAACCATGTACGCATCCCCCTCGTTATTTAGGGTGCGAGCATGGTTACTAGTCACATTCTCATGGATATGGATGTTTATCGGTGCATTCATATCAACAATACTCATCACATACATTGTAAAGGGAATCCTCACCACAGATATCGACATTATATCTGCTACATTGTATGATAAGCCTTATCTAGCCTCCTATGTCGAGATTGTCGCCGTCGGGGGTCCGCAACTGGCAATATCTCTAATATCAAGAGACGATTTTAGACTATATGGACTCAAGAGAGAAGGCTTACTAAAAAGCATCCTGTTGGCCATTCTTCCGGCAATAGCCATTCTTATAGCAAGGATAGTTACTGGTGGCGGGGTGTCATTTAAAGGCTTTGGACTGGACTTCCCATTAAACATATTCTATGCCTCTCTATCGATAGTGGCGTATGGGCCGCTTGAGATCTTCTTTATAATATGGCTAATAGTCAATACTGATACGGCGTTAAGGTGGAATGGTGAGGGAATCATATCCCCAGGTCTAATTCTAACTGTCCTAATATTCGGCCTGTCTCATATAATCTTATCAGCAAGGGGTGGATTAACGAATGCACTATGGGTAACAACCATATTCCTATATCTAAGTTTAACATATAAATATACAAAGAACTCTATCGGACCAGTGATATCATGGACATTAATTAATCATCAAGTTCTCTATTTGGCGTTGGGATGTCTAATGCCCTGAATCTTCCAGAGACCATCAGCTGTAAATAGAGATTCAAATAATAATATTATTATTTATGAAATTAACTACAGCTTCTATTGAGATTGAACCCAGCTATGTATGCCCTATACGTCTAGTATTATAA
>WAMZ01000051.1 GCA_015522055.1 Candidatus Geothermarchaeota archaeon | reverse complement strand
TAGGTATTTTCGACCCCATCCTAGGAACACCTTCAATAAAATATGGTGGCGGGACTACTTATTAATGACTTTTATATAGATCTGCGGTATTTCCAGGCTCTTTAATCAATATATAAATCATTACTACAAGGATGGAATCCAATATCAATAGGATATAGAAAGGGAGTGGTGGCGACACTTCATAGAGGAAGCCCCCTAGTATAGAGGCGGGAACATTACCCACTAGATTGAGGAGACCTATCAAGCCGAAGACCCTGCCTCTAAATTCCTTGGGGGTCTCATCGGTTATGAATGCTTGGAAAGCTGGACCTAATACAGTACCCATAAATGCGAACATAATAAGCACGAGGGCTAGTTGGACCACTTCCCTAGACGTAATAAATAAGTATGTAGCCGGTATGCCTATCAAGAATCCAGTGATCAGTGCAATCTTCCTACCATATATATCCACCAGCTTTCCGGCCGGCCATGCAAATAATAGTGCCGAGAGTATGCTAAATGTAAAGATATATCCCCATATATCCTCAGGAATCATTATGACATCCCTAGCATACAGGGCTGCATACTGCATGAATATAGGGTCCTCCACCGCAGTAATCATTATAATTAATGTTAATATCTTTAGGTTTCGTGGGACTCTCCTCCAAGCATCGATGATACTGCTTAAAGACTCCCTATATGAATATATAAAGCCATTAATTGTGAGCCTCTCAGGGTTATCTATAGTCTCTTCCAAATATAGTAGCCTTATCAATGCAGATATCAGTGCACCGACGACGATGATCGTGTAGACTATCCTCATACCCATCACCAGCCCATATCTACCGACTAGGTATCCAGCGATAATGGGTGAGAATATTGATAAGACAGACGGTATAACCCTCATTAGGGAAAAACCCACTCCCCTTAAATTGGGTGGTATCGAGTCGGCCTCCAACGCCTCCATAGCAGGTAAATAAATTAGACATAAATTGGATATGATTAAACCCACCAGTATCATCCTCCAGTCTGGAGCCAATACGAAGAAGATATATGAAAAAGCCACGCCGAACGTCATCGTAGTAATTATCTGTTTCCTCCCATACCTATCGGCGATATATGAGCCTGGTATCCTCACAAGAATATGCATTAATGTCCCTATCGCAACGATTATGCCTATTAGGCTGGGAGACGCCCCCAGTTCCCTAACATATAGGCTGAAATATGGGAACTCCATCGAGAAGATGAAATTAAATATACTCCAAGTGACCAGTAGAACGAGTAGATTCCCCCTTATAAATGATAGCTCCTCCTTTACTCTATCGAAAACCATTAAACCACCGACTATTAATGCCCTAAGCTTCCCTCCATCTACTATATCTATAGCCAAGTAAATACATCATAATGGTTAACCCAGCGATTACAGCAATATGATTGTAGAAACCTAGTCCTTCAACCCCTGTTAAACCGAGTGAGACCCTAGCCAGGTGTGCTATGTGGGTAGTTGGAATAAGATAGGTGAAAAATCTATAGCTCTCTGGTATATAGTCGAGTGGATAGTATACGGGGGCGACGAAGCTGAATATTATCGCAAGTATATTGGTTATCCCATTAACACGGCCCGCGTCATCGAATCTAGAGCCTATTATGAATCCGAGAGGCTCCAGCATAAATGCGCCGGCCAATATGATAAAGGTGAAGTATATGAGACCCATTAAGGAAGCCATATGCATATATATCATAAACATGTATCCAATCAAGATCGCAATGGATGTTGTGAGCAGGCTACTCAATGTGATACCGAATATATATTCATGTTGTTTCAGAGGACTTGCCACGAGAAAATCTTGGAGCTTCGTTATCGTTCTATTAAAGACATAGTCTTGGGCGACGTAGATACCCGAAAATGAGACCGAGGTTATGATTATCCCCACGATCGCCTGCCTAACACCCTCCTCACCGAGGAAGATACCCATAAATAACATTGGTATTATAGGCCAGATCACTATCGTTAAGAAGGTTAGGGGATTCCTAAGAATCGGTAATGTGTTATACCAGCATATAGCCCAAATCCTAACTAGCGCCTTCCTCATACCCTCCCACCAGCTTCACGAAAACATCCTCCAATGAAGGCTGCTTAATAGTAATTACATATCCATTCTCGACAGCAATCCTTACCAAGTCAAACAGATCTTTTTTATCATCAACTTGAATCATATACTTATTCCCAATCTTCTCATATCTAAATCTAGATAGCTTCTCGGCCGCCTCCCACTCATCAGCGATCATATATACAACCATCTCATAGCCCAAAGTCGATATGATGTCGCTAACCCTACCCGACGCAATGACCTTCCCCCTATGGATAATGTATAGATAGTCGGCTATGGCCTCGGCCTCCTCCATATAATGCGTCGTTATTAATATAGTCTTCCCCTCATCCTTTAACGATAATATATCATTCCATAGGTGTCGCCTACTAACGGGATCTAGGCCGATAGTCGGCTCGTCAAGGAACAGTATTTCAGCGTCACTCACCAGAGTCCTACCCAGTAGAACCTTCTGCCTCTGACCACCACTAAGCTTGATAATCTTTTGATCCTTAAATTCATATAGATCCAATCGCCTCAGTATATCTAAAGCCTTTCTCCTGGCCTCTTCCCTACTGAATCCCCTAATCCTAGCCCCCATATATAGTTCATCGAAGGGAGTGACCATGAGGTATGGCCTACCCTCCTGTGGAACCACCGCTATCAACTCCCTAATCCTCTCCGCCTCCTCGACAACATCATATCCCATTACATATGCTTCACCCGATGTTGGGAGTAGCTGGGTAGCGATTATTCTTAGGAATGTAGTCTTACCAGCACCATTGGGCCCAAGTAAACATGTAATTTTCCCTCTGGGGATCTCTATGTTCACACCATCTAATGCCCTGACCCCACTGGAATAGACTTTGACCAATTTATTTGTATATACCGCCGAATCCATATTTAACCACCGCTATACATTCATGAAACACAGAGACATCGTGTTACTTACTGAGTCTAATCCAACTTGGCAATTCCTAAACAAGTTTTCTAGTAGATGCTACTTCTGACTCATTGGACAGTTCCAGATGCTCCCGATACACCACCTCATCTACAATTCTACATCCCGGGCCTATATGGACAGTATTACCCTCGATATATCTACATATAACATTCTCAATCACTATATTATCTGCCTTTATATATCCTGTATTCAAGACACAGGGCTTACGCCCCACCAAACTGTATATCCTAAATAAGAGACCTCTACAGACACCCCCCGCTGCAACAACCTTAACGTCACTTGCTTCAATTCCTTCACCAATCCTCGAACTTCTCCCACCGAGCCTAATCTCCACAACACCCGATAGTAACTTACCACCAACGCTTAATCCCCCCGTAACCTTTATAGAATCCCCCGCTGAGAGATCACCATCTACCACGATCCCTCCAGAGATACTGGCAGTACGAGATACCCTTAATGAACCCCTGACATTAATACCACCTGAAACATTGAGGTTATCACATTCCAGTGATGCGAAGCTCGCCCCACCACTTATATCTACCAATCCGGCCATGACACTCCCCTTGGCGGTCAAGCCTCCAGCTACGGTAAGGACCTCGGTCTCGACATCCCCAGTTATCGTGGCTCCACCACTGATATGTATCTCCTTATATCTGCCCCCCTTGACATCCCCACCCCCAGATATGACGATTATACCTCCCTCACCAACTCTTCTAGATATTCCCTTCAGCTCCCTCAGATATTCATCGAACCTCTTCGACATCTCACCTCATCTCCCTAAATATATCACGTATCTCGATGAGCAGTTTCTTCATCCTCACAATCCTCTTCCTAAGTTCCTCAACGACCTCCTCATCACTTAGCTTCGAATATTTCCCCGCCATATCAATCACTCCCTAATATCCCTAAGTATGTTTCTAATATCCTCTAGGATGTCTATCATGTCATCCATCTCGTCGAGCATAGCCCTCGTCTGGGCCCTCAATATATTTAGCCTCTCGATATCCTTATCATGCTCAACCGTAAATAGTGGTGCCTCGCCGAATAATATGGCTGTAACAACTACACCCAAGCCACAGGCACCTATAATCGCGATCACGGAGACTACCGCGGCAATTAGGAAATCTAAATTGTAGCTTATGGCATATGACATGAATATATATGGTACCCCGAATCCAATCGCGATAATTGATCCATATGCGGCTAAACCCAAGACAGCATAGGTAACTCTACTCATCACCACCACCTCCAAAAATCTTCAATATAAGTTCTTTATTGATTACAAGGTTGAAGTCTCGGGCAATGTATAGTTTGGAGGGTAGGGGCCCCCTTTTCTCCACCCTGGCCACCTCCTCAACCAATCCAGCTTTCTTAAGCTGCTTAATGTGTAGGAAGGTTAAGGGATATGAAAGCCCTAAGTGTTTAGCCAAGTCATATACAGACATGGGCTGCCTTGAGAGTAGGTAGAGTATCCTAAGCCTTACACTATTACCCAATGCCTTCATGAGTTCTATTAGCACCTCCGGGGAATCAATATCAATTTTATCCTTAGACACATTTTCTCACATCAATATATAAGAAAAAAATTATATATAAATTTTTTCTTATATATCAATCATAGCGATGAATTTCATAGTTGATATGTGGTCAGGAAGGAAGTCCATCATCATCTATCAGTGTAACGGGGAATCATCATCCCGGAATCTATAATATGACGACTATAGAAATAAATATATCCATCTCAATGATCAATTGAAGGCTTATTCACTATAGGAGCTAACCATACTTGGTTTCTGTCTACATTGATTCTATGTAACACCCGTTTAAAGTTCCTCAACAACTGGTGGTTTACCGTATTTGTATTCCCGTGCTGTCAAGACCTCCCTACCCTTTTTTGCAGCATAACTCCAAACATCATTGGTCCTCTCCCTAAACCTCTTTTCCCTTGGTAGATGGTGATCCCATATTAGGACGTCGAATTCGACAGAGTCAATTATCCTTACCATATTCTTAATGCATCTATTGAGATTTATCCTGTTTAGTGTATATCCAAACATATAGGTCATAGGTCCATCCATAATGATAACTTGGGGATTCTCTCGGATAACCATGTCTGCATAGTCCTCGATTATCGGCCCATTCAAGTCCGAGCTGAAGAAAAGTTTATACCCCCTATATTCTATCAGGACAGAGTATACCCAGCCGACCCTTGAATATTCTATACCGTGGAATAATGGGCCGGAGAATCTAATTATTGTTTCCCCGAATCTATATTTAGACGCCTCGGGATAAATTACAACCAAATCACTGCTGAATATCTCATCTATATATTCACTAGAGAACCAGTTGTCACGTCTTTTATTAAACCATTCCCTACCCCTTCTAAGAAGCTCTTTCCTGCGTTCATTATAATCGCCGAAGTCGATCCCGGTGGAGGATAGTTCATCAGCCACATCCTCCAAATAGCCTAAATTCGTTGGGTCTACCACATTTAATTCTATCCCAAAGAAATTGGATAATCCATTGAGTAGATGCATAGCACGTTCTCTCTGGCTGTCATTTATATATATGTTGGGATTTTTGATGAAGACAGCTTTCCTACCTCCATATACCCGCGGATCATCTGGTATATGGTGGTCATAATGGTAGTGTGTCACTATTATTATATCAGCGTCATCGAGGGCTTTATACACCCTCTCCCAACCCTCTTCCAGCCACCTATATTTATCCTCGATATCCGCGGGGAATGTAGGATGCATAATCGCCACTCCCGGATCAATAACAATCTTGATATCGGGTGTAACGATTTTTACACAGCTGCTCTTAGCCCCATATGAATCGAATTGTATTAGGTCGAAGCTTAGCATCCCAATATTAAAAATAGTTCACACTATGTTTTCATATAATCTTTCTATAATCTATGCCTAGAGACTCTAAAGCGTCAAGAAACTTTCTCAGCGGTAGCCCAACCACATTAGTATAATCACCTTCTATACGCTCAACCAACACTATGCCATAGCCCTGTATCCTATAACCGCCAGCGGCACCTATATACTCCCGCTTAGATAGATACCACTCAATATCCTCATCCTTTAGACTCCGGAATAATACCTTGGTTGCCTCATGCCCCCAAACAAATTTATCCCCCCACCCCACTACGAAGCCGGTGTGGACAGTATGCCATTTACCAGACAGCTTCTTTAGAATCTCCCTCGCCTCATCCCTGTCTGAAGGTTTCCCAATCAAATCTCCATCCAGATATATGACGGTGTCGAAGGCAGCCCTCAAATCTTCGATATCCTCTCTGGCCGAGAATTTCCTAAATGCATTCTCCCGCACCACCTTGACAGGATCCCCACTCTTCACCTCAACTATATCTGTAGGAGAGACTTCTACCTCAAAACCTAAGCTCCTTAATATCTCCACCCTAGCCCCCGACCTCGTCAATAGGACTATCTTCATATTACTGTATTAAAAGAAGTCTTAAGACTTAAAAATACTATGATGGAATAAGTGGACAGCGCGGTAGTTTATGAAAAAGCTTATATATAACACTGTTGAATATTTCGTATTACTAATCCCATTGGTGGTCAACTATGATTAGGATTGGTGACAAGGTTCCTGACTTCGAGTTAGATGCCTACCACAACGACGAGATCGTTAAACTACGACTAACAGATTTCAAGGGGAAGTGGCTAGTCATAGCTTTCTACCCAGCGGACTTCACATTCGTATGCCCCACAGAGCTCGAGGAGCTGGCTGACTACTATGAGAAGTTCAAGGAGGTTGGGGCTGAAGTTGTCAGCGTATCATGCGACACCGTATACGTCCATAAGGCCTGGCACGACACATCGCCATCGATTAACAAGATAAAGTTTCCGATGATAGCCGACCCGGCTGGAAAGTTGGCCAGGTATTTCGGTGTCTATCTAGAGGATGAGGGTGTGACGCTTAGGGCTACATTCATCGTGGACCCAGAAGGCGTTGTTAGGGCTATGGACATACATGACAACAGCATTGGGAGGAGCGCAAAAGAGATATTGAGGAAGCTACTCGCCTCCAAGTATGTCTACGAGCACCCGGGAGAGGTTTGCCCAGCTGAGTGGGAGCCAGGGAAGGAGACCATCAAGGTAAGCCTTGATCTGGTAGGCAAGATCTAAATCTTATAATTCCCACCACCTCCTTTTTATCCTATAATATCCTGAAATCTTAGGCGGTATATCTTTTCCATATTGGAAAGAATAGACTATATTAGATGGTCCCTCTTTATATTATGTGGTGTTTCTATGACCAAAAAATACGATTTGGTAATCATTGGTGGGGGAGCAGCAGGATTCTCCGCCCTGGTTAAGTACTCTGAGACTACTACGGGAAAAGTTGCCATGGTTAATAAGGGTCCATTGGGGGGTACATGTGTCAATGTCGGCTGCGTGCCATCCAAGAGACTAATTGAGTGGGGTAAAAGAAGCAAATTAATCAATACGCTGAAGCAGGATAATCAGTATGAGATGTTCAGGATAAGTTCTGTCCTAGAAGATATTAGGAACCTTAGAGACGGTATGAGGAAAGCAAAATACGAGGATATCATTTCATACTATGATGTAGATTTGTATAATGGCTATGCCTCATTCGGGAGCGACGGGATACTCACCATCAAGAATAGTAGAGAGAAACATGAGATAACAGGTGATAAATATATAATTGCCACTGGATCATCACCAGTCATTCCTCCGATCGATGGACTAGATAAGGTGGAGTACCATACCTCCAACGATATATGGGATGTCAGGGAAGACTTTGGAAGTATATTGATTATTGGGGCGGGGGCTATTGGCCTGGAGTTTGCACAGGCATTTAACAGACTTGGTATTGAGACTTATATCGTTGAGGTTATGGATAGAGTTATACCCTCGACGGAGCCGGAGCTATCGGAGATGTTGACGGCTAGACTTAGGGATGAGGGGGTAAATATATTCCTCAAAAGCAGGGTAAGCAAGATATCAAAAGTAGATGGATCAATAAATGTAGAGGTAATCGGTCATTATGGGAAAAAGAACATAAGTGTGGACAAATTGATGGTCGCGACTGGTAGAAAGCCGAACACAGAGGGCCTCGGCCTAGAGAACATCGGGGTAGATTTAGATGGGAGAGGTAGGATAGTTGTAAATAGAAACTTGAGGACTTCAAATCCAAATATATATGCAGCTGGAGACGTATCCAGCACATGGAAACCAGCAATCCTTGAGACTATATCAGCTAGGGAGGGCGCCATAGCCGCATTAAACATTATTGAGGAGGATAAATATTCTGTAGACCATAGCTATGTACCAGTCACTGTATTCACAGACCCCGAGCTATCATATGTCGGTATGAGGGAGTCGGATGTAATAAAGAGCTATGGCGGATGTAAATGTAGGTTGGTTACCTTCAAATCCCTGGCAAAATCTGGGATAATCGATGAAGACGATGGAGCAGCGAAGATAGTGGTAGACCCGAATACTGGTGTAATAAAGGGGATACACATATATGCACCCAATTCATCAGAATATATTATGGCCGCATCACTTATACTAAGACACGGATACAGAATAGAAGATGTAATCGAGATGCCGACTGTATTTCCATCCGGCGCAGAAATAATTAAGCTGGCTGCCCAAGCATTCATTAGAAATATTGGGAGGATGCCCTGTTGCGTCGAATAAGATAAACTATAATTATCCTATGTAGCCGTTTATTGGTCCTCCAGGATCTTCTTAAGATCCTTTATATCACTCAATAAGTTCCTTAGATATTCATGGCCGCTCTTAATTAGCTTTTCACCCTTCCTCTCTATATTGGCCAACTCATCGCCCGACAATAATTTACTTATCAGTATTTTAATCATGTGGGATAGACCTCTCACAACATGGAAGAACTTAGTCCTCCCCCTCTTAACATAGGTTACAAGCCCCTCCGCCTCCAATCTTTTAAGAGCCATACTGACACTACCTATTGATAACCCGGTTATCCGCTTAAGCTCACTTATCGAGAGCGGCTTAGGGGATATCAGCATTACAGCAAGCACCTTCGCGGTGGAATATGTATAACCAAATCTGGTTATCAGCCGGGTTAGCTCTACACCCAGCTCCTTATATATGGCTTCGATCATAGTGAGCCACCGCCCCTACATAATAGACATTTTATTGGGTGTTTTTAATCTTTAAATATTTATAATTTCAGATATTTCTAAAATTTCTATAGGTGTTGAAATTGGGCCAGAGGTCATTTAACCGGTATCTGGCCCTACTCAGGATAATTTTCGGGAATCCATTAACTAGGTATATGTTGAGGGGGCTGGCTAGGGATATAGATGGGAGGCCGGCCTTAGAGAAGATGTTGGCCAGATACTCCGGCGAGCAGGTGGATCTACCCATATCATGTAGAATCGATAGCTATATACTTGGGGTATTGATGAAGACTGGCTCGATATTATTTGGGGCCGATGAAGAGCAGGCCAAAGAATACTTAAGAGACCCAGCTGTAAGGAGGGGATTCACACTAATATTCAAAGGCTTGTACATGTATGGCCCGACGGTCCCGCAGAGGCTCCCAGCCCCATTCCTAATCGTCTGGAACTTCACAAATATGTGCAACCTAAGGTGTATGCACTGCTACCAAAATGCCGGTAAACCCTCACCTGATGAGCTCACCCTAGATGAGAAGCTGAGAGCCGTAGATATGTTGGATAGGGCTGGGGTGGCCGCCATAGCCTTTAGTGGTGGCGAACCCCTGATACATCCGGATTTCCCAACCGTTGCCAGGGAGGCTAGTTCGAGGGGGATATACATAGCAGTGGCTACCAATGGTATAGCATTGTCCAACTATGATTATGCAAAAAAGATAAGGAGATGCGGGGTTAGGTATCTGGAGATAAGTCTAGATTCACCGATACCTAGCGAGCATGATAGATTCCGCGGATTAGATGGGGCTTGGGAGAAGACGGTTAGGGGTATCAAGAATGCGGTTAAGGCTGGTTTTACAACGGCGGTGGCAACCACAATAAGTAAATTTAACAAGGATTGTGTTGAGGACATGGTTAGATTGGCCGATGAACTGGGTGTAAATAAGATTATATTTTTCAACTTCATACCAGTAGGTAGGGGAAAGGATATTATCGACTTAGACCTAGATCCGTTGGAGAGGGAGGAGGTCATCCGCGAATTATTTAGACTGAATAGAAAGTATAGTGTTGAGGTCCTGACGACGGCGCCACAATATAGTAGGATAAGCCTACAATTAAGTAGTGGAAGGGAGGTCTCCCCTACCCACTTCTATGTAGGCGGAGACCCAGGCATCGAGGCTTTAGCCGATTTTATAGGGGGATGTGGAGCGGGGAGGATATATGCCGCTCTCCAGCCCAATGGAGACGTCTCACCATGTGTATTCATGCCCATAGTCGTCGGAAACCTCAGGAGGGATGACTTCATTAAGATATGGAGAGAGACACCCTTATTCAATAGACTTAGGGACAGGGATATACTGAAGGGGTTCTGCGGCAGATGCATATATCGATATGTGTGCGGCGGATGTAGGGCCCGTGCATATTCATACTATGGTGATGAGCTAGAGGTCGACCCTGGATGTATATATAACCTACATGAGTGGAATAGGATAAAAAGGCGTATATTGAGGGGTATCGAGGTGCCTGCCTAGGCGCTAGAGGCTTAGGAACTTCTCCCTCCGTAAGTCTTTGAAACCCAGTTCACTGAAGAACTTCTCGGCAATAGTATTGTTGACTGGGTATTTAGCCACTAAAAGCCCGGCCCCCCTCTCCTTGGCCAGCGATATCGCCTTCTCAACAAGTACCTTACCGACTTTCTTCCCTCTATACCCAGCTTTAACATATATATCTGTGATCACCGCTACCTTCCTAGGCTTATAAAATATTCTATCCCTAAACTCTAGCCTTAATAGGCCGACGATCTGCCCGGCATCCAGGTCCTCACAGACGTAGATCAATGAATTCTCATCGGTGAGGGATGACAGTATGTATTCGCGGGCAACCTCCTCCAAGTTCTCGACTGCCTTGAAATTCGGGTCTATCTCCTCATTTAAGAGCTTGAGTCTGACGACATACTCGACTGCCTTGGAAACATCATCCTCATCTAGAGGCCGAATTATAATATTCATTCTACAACACCTTCATATATATTGACCTAAACTCCTTGAAACCATTCTTCTCATAGAAGTTCCTAGCTACATAATTTGCTGACGGGAACTCGGCGGCCACGATGGAGACGCCCATGGATCTAGCTGTTGATGAGAATTCATTGAGTAGCTGGGTTGCTACCCCCCTATTCCTATATAACGGGGCGACATATAGCTCCTTAACAACGGCCACACTACCCAGCCTTAGAAGCATATTCTCCTCTACGACACCATATACATATCCGGCTATCTCACCATCATGGTCTGCCAATAAGAATATATTCCCCTCACCTAATCTAGACTCCAGCACTTGCCTAGCAACCTCGTGATACTTCTCTGTAAGTTCCATTAGAGGATTGAACTCCTCGTTGAACAGATAAAAACGTCTAACTAGATCTATCAGCCTATCCAAATCATTAGGTGAGACTCTTCTAACAACTATACCGGGCTCATACATGGCGGATCACTTCACCACAGGCTTTATCAAGCCGGCCTCCCATAGCTTCCTCCAACGCTCCCTAGCACCGCCGATTATTTCCCTAGCCCTCTCCAGCTCCTCCTTATAAGTGGTAGACTTCCTAGCTAGCCCCAGAGATACGGTCTTAGCCGCGACTGCGGCCGCCACCCTAACGTATGATTCCCACTCATCCATAGTAGGTATAATATACTCCTCACTTAAGCCCTTCTCCTCAGCGTATCTCGCAAGCTCCATCGATGCAGCTATCAATGTCTCGTCATAGACGGCTTTGGCCCTAACATCTAGAAGCCCCCTAAACATGGCTGGGAATACAAGGCTATTGTTAACCTGGTTGGGGAAGTCACTCCTACCTGTAGCAACTATCTTGGCTCCAGCCTCCTTAGCCTCCCAAGGCCATATCTCAGGAACTGGGTTGGCGATCACGAATACAATAGGATCCTTATTCATCCTAGCTATCCAATCCTTCTTAATTACTCCAGGCCCAGGTCTACTGGCAGCTACGAGTATATCCGCCTCCATGAAAGCCTTCTCAACCCCATCTCCAACCCTCAGACCCGCGCCTTGGGTCTCGACCGCAATTCTATATTTCCATGGATGGCTTAGGAACAGCCTATCTATATCCTCCCTATCAGGGTGTAAGACGCCCTTAGAATCTATCATAGCTATGTTCCCAGGATCAACACCTATCTTCTTGAGGAGCCTATATAACGGTATATTCGATGCACCAGCCCCAAACAATACATATTTACAACGCTTCATATCCTTGCCCACAACTTTTGTTGCATTTATTAATCCAGCCAGGGTGGCGGCAGCCGTCCCCTGCTGGTCATCATGCCAGATAGGTATCTCAAGCCTCTTCTGAGCCTCCTCGAGCAACGTGAAGCACTTCGGGCTCTCCACATCCTCAAGGTTTACCCCACCTAATGTAGGCTCAATCATCTCGAGTAGATTCAAGAACGACTCCAATGATCTAGCTCTATGGACGAGTGGAAATGCATCTACACCACCAAGGAACTTGAATAGGAGGGCTTTACCCTCCATCACGGGTAGAGCCCCCTCAGGCCCAATATTCCCCAAGCCCAAGACCCTGGTGCCATCGCTAACAACCGCAATAGTATTCCATCTATTAGTCAACTCGAAACTCATATCTGGATCCTTAGCTATCGCCCTCGACGGCTCGGCCACACCAGGTGTATACCATATAGAGAAGTCTTGAAGACCCTTTATAGGCACCCTAGGTAGGACCTCAAGCTTACCACCATATTTGAGATGAAGGTCTAAACTCTCCTTGAACCAGTCCCTCTTCTCAGGCATTATATAGACACCTTACTAGAATACTACGTAGTGCCTAGAAATTAATCTTAAACTTATTAAATATATTTAGTATAAATTATTTGCCTCCAAAGACTAGTCGTGTGTTGATAAATATTTTAGTCGGCGCAACAGAGCTCCCTTATAAAGTCCTCATTGACATATACGTCTCCAGAGACCATATGATCAAGGTGATTATTTAGGGATTCCGATGATAGTATGGCTTCCCTACAGTCGAAACAGTATAGGATGCCTTTATCCTCCAGGACCCTCTCTAAAT
>WAMZ01000050.1 GCA_015522055.1 Candidatus Geothermarchaeota archaeon | reverse complement strand
TTAGCTCCTCCTCCCTTGGGACCACTCCTGATGCTGTTATTTCTATGGGTGGCCTTGGAACGATTTTGTATGCCCAGTTATCTGCCTCTAAGATTTTATCTAGTATCCATTCAACTGTTTCCTTACTGAATCTTGTGGTCCACTCCATATATTTTGGTGTCTCATCGCCAGCGGTCTCCAATATTTTGAATAGGTCTCTATATAGCTCGGGCTTGATGGAGGGCCATCTAGGGGCTAGCTGCAGTGGATTTATCTCATATATGGTTTTCAGAAGTATCTTCCTAGCTATGACGACGCCCTTCTTCAATCTTTTTATATCTATGCCTGAGGGATACCTCCCCTCATTTACCTCATTGATGATCTTTGTCAGCCTAGTTGACCAAGCTGCTAGTGCACCTAGGTGGTTCTCAAGCTCATCCAACATATCAATGGCGTATGAGAAGACCCCCATGTTCAGGGCCCCCATAGATTGCCTGGCTATCGGTGTGAAGTCGTAACTCGGGACTCTTCCCCTAATGAATCCATTGATGAGTGTTAGGGCTGTCAACATGTAGGCCTTGAAATGCTTCTCATTGAGGAGTTCCATACCGTCTAATTGTGTATGGTAATATTTTTCGTAGTACTCTTTATGGCCAAGGCTGGTTAATGCTATGCTGCTTAGACCATTGTAGACGGCTGGCCACTGGTCGAGCCATAGGCTTGGCCTCGACATGGTTTTATACCCTATATCTAGATGTTCATTTAGCTTCTCCAAGTTATCCCTTATATAGCTCTCCAACTCAGGAGTATATGTTATTCCCACCGGCGCATCTTTTAGGCCTACTACATCGAAATTCATGAATAGAATATTTCTCTCAGTTATTTCTGCATGTTTCATGAGGAAGTGGTGGCTACCAATTAGATAGTCATAGAGCGTGTTTCGCCTACCATACTCCTCCGCGGTAAATGATATATAGATTATGGTCTTGTCTGTATCGATGTCTGATAGGGCGTTGCATAGGGATAGCATCAATGCTACTCCCGACGCATTGTCGGCGGCTCCCTTGAAGTGGGCGTCGTGGTGGGCCGATATAATCAGGTTCTCCCTATATACGGAGCCCGATAATCCTATAACATTATAACCTACTCCATCCCCAACCTCTACATCTATATCGATTGCTACTTTCAACCCACCTTCTCTAGACAATTCCTTTATTCGGCCAAAGTCTCTCTGCGAGATGATTATAGTCGGGATTAAGCCCTCGAACCACTCGCCATCCATAGTAAATAGGGCGTCAGGTGGCCTACCCCTCATTGTAGCAACCACTGCTATGGCTCCTCTTGACATCGCCTCCTTTATAACCGGGAGAGGCGAATCATAAAGTGTGTCATCCATCTCCACAAGTGCCACCTTATCACTTATGTCTATGCTACTATAGTCCGATCGAAGGCCTCTACCGACGTATTGGATTATGCCCTCGATGGATGCGCGGGGGTGGCCGGCTAGGGCCACTCCCCCTATCCTAAGCTTCTCCTCCCTAATCTCTATGGATGCCTCCTTGAATATCCATTTATCCACGGGAACCTCCTCAAGAAAAACTTCCCGGCAACCTAGTCTCGATAACTCATCTTGAATATATTCCGCGGCCCTCCTCTCGGCATCACCGCCTGCAAGCCTGAATCCTAGCTTGGAGTCGCCCATGCCAGATAATTTATTAACAACCTCCTTGACATACCTCCAGTCGAATCGCTCCCTAACCATGTGTATCAGCTTAGCGAGATCTGTTTCATTAGCCATAGAATATGAATTTATGTACCAGTCCTTATAACATCTTTAATTAATCATATTATGCAAAAAACCTTGACGATATATATTGTCGCGGCTGGTGGTACTTGGATGTATGCTGTCGAGGTTGAAGATTTAGTTAAACGCTATGGCAGACTCGAGGCTGTAAAGGGCATATCGTTCAGGTTTAGGGAGGGAACGATATATGGCTTAATAGGCCCCAACGGCGCGGGTAAATCTACCACCCTCAGGATCTTAGCAACATTATTAGAGCCTACTTCTGGAGAGGCGAGGATATTCGGCTATAGTGTAAGGAAGGATAAGCATAAGATTAGAGGGATAATAGGCTATTTACCCGAGGAGGCTGGTGGATACAAGTATTTGACTGGATATGAGTATCTGGAGATGAATGCCAAGATATACTCCCCCGACAACTATAGGGAGGTCTTGGAATATGGGGCCATGTTGACCGGATTAGGCGATAGACTCGAGGATAGGATTGGTAGCTATAGTAAGGGTATGATTAGGAGGCTCCTCCTGGCACGTGCATTGATGCATAGGCCCAGGCTAGCCATACTAGATGAGCCTACAGCGGGCCTAGACGTGGTCCACGCAACACAGATACGGAATATGATTAAGGATATGGTTAGGGAGGGAATAACGATACTTTTATCTAGCCATAACATGCTAGAGGTACAGTTCCTATGCGACGAGCTATCCCTAATATCCAATGGTGTTATCGTTGCACAGGGTAGGCCCGATGATATACTTGATGAGACCGATACCGATAATTTGGAGGATGCTTTTATGAGGCTGGTGAGCCATGGGTAGCCTATTAATACTGGTTAAGAAGGAGATAAAAGAGACCATTAGGAATCCTAGGTTCATTGTATTCACGGTGGTGCTGCCACTTATACTATATCCTGTGATAGGGCTTATAATGACACAGGCTTTCACCAGCGTATCTGAGAAGACGAAGACTGGTATGGTGATCGTCGTAGACTATGATAGGTCAAATATTAGCGAGTATATCCTCAACTCCCTATCCAACACTGGTATGAATGTGGTCACGATGGATAGAGAGCCCGAATTGGATAATGTGGATGATAATGTCCTCGGCGTAATAATAATACCGGAAGGGTTTGGAGAGAGATTCCTGAATGGTGAGAGGCCCATCATTAGGGTATATAGCGTAATAAATAGCGTCTCTATATCTGAGCAGGGCCTCATGTCATTCGTCTTCGGCATAGTAAGCATAATGAAGGATGCCCTCAAGACATTGATGGCTCAGATGGGTGGGATAGATCCAGCTCTATTGGCCAATCCATTCAGTGAGGAGAGGCAGATCTATGTTAGGAATTGGCATAGAACCCTTACGGAGAGAGACTTGAATGCGGTTGCGATGCAGGTCATGTTCTGGCCATGGATAATGTTCTCAATGATCATATCCGTGGTCCAGCTTAGCGCCACGTTCCTAGGTGAGGAGAAGGAGCAGAAGACCCTCGAGATTCTACTTACATTCCCAGTTAGGAGGACGACGATTTTATTCAGTAAGGTTGTTGGGAGCAGTATATTGGCGATACTGGCAGCCATATTCTACACAGTTGGATTCCTCATCTACCTAAATTCATTCAGCACTATGATTGGGCAGTTTGGCCTGACTATCGAGTTCATACTCGACCCCATATCTATAGTACTGACTGGTGTGATATTCTTCCTAGCCCTACTATTCAGCGCCGCTCTTGGCCTAACCGTCTCCGTCATAGCCCAGGATACTAGGAGTGCGGAGAGCCTAGCCACAGCCGTGGTTATGCCGACGATGATGCTGGCCTTCATAGTAATGTTCATGGATATATCGAGCCTACCCACCCTCGCCCAGGCTATACTCTATGCATTCCCATATACCTACCTTATGGAGGGCCTTAAATATGTATACATAGGTAGATACGACTTCTTCCTAATAGGGATCATAGACAACCTATTGGCTGCCATAGTGATGCTCGCCCTAGTCTCGAAGATATTCACGAGTGAGAGAATATTAACAATGAAGATCAGGTTTGGGAAGAGGAGGGGGTCCTAACCGAATCTGAGGCTGACCCCAAATCCCCCCGGCGGATACCTCCACTCGATAGCCTCTTCAGGACATACAACCCTACATGTACCACACTCAAAACAACCTTCATAGTTGAAGTGAAGCCGTCCCTCATCATCCAGTGTGAATAACCCAGCTGGGCATGCCTTGACACATGGCTTATAATCACAGTCTATACACTTAGATGTATCAACCTTTATATGAGGCTCACTATGAATGTTGAATCTGACGAGTGATAGCCTCTTCTCAACACTTAAATACTCCATTATAGACTCCTCCATAAGGTGAATAGGTCTAATATCATCCTAAATATACTGACCCTCCCCCTACGGCCCCTATCTATACTTTCTTTTAGGGAGGGAGTCTCCTCACCAACCGTATATACCCCGCTCAAGACATCGCAAATTAAGTCGATATATGTGGTGTGCAGCCTATCCAGTGATAATACCTCAGGGACCTTCCTAAACCTCCTTAGACTCCTACCTATAACCGATGAATCCAGGTAATTCTTATACCTAGAGAGGAACGCCGATGACCTGTCACCAGCGCCGTGACTCTCCTCAATCACGTCTGCAGCCAACCTACTCGACTCAACGGCATAGTCAACCCCTCTAACGGTAAAACCAGTATTTACGAGTGTACCGGCCGCATCACCAACTACTAGGAGACCATCTCCATAAGGCCTCTCCAATATAGACCCCCACCCCTCCCCAACCATATGGGCCGAGTACTCGACTATAGTGCCTCCCTCAACGAGGCTCTTTATATATGGATGGCTCCTCAAATCCTCAGCTAGATCCATGACATTATTCTCTGACTTATATACATTCCCTATCTTCATAACGGCTCCTATCGAGACATACTCATCCATGGTGTAGACGAATCCCCCAGCCCCATATTTATTGATTGGGTATCCTATGAGGAATTCAGCGACACCCTCACCATCACCTATCCCGAACCTCCTACTTATAGCATCCCTACCAAGCTTAAATACCTCCTTCACACCAACCCCCAGACTTTCGGGCCTAGGCCTCCCCTTAAGCCCCAGTTCCTCAACCAATAGAGTATTTATCCCCTCGGCTACTACTATATAGTCTGCGGTTAACCTATCCCCTCCAGCTAATACTCCAGATGCATACCCATCTTCAAGCAGGATTTTATCTACTTTAACCCCGGGTAGAACCAATGCCCCCTCAGACTCCGCTACCACGGCCATCCACTTTAAGAATTTAGATAGGAATGCTGTGAAGCTATCGTATTCCCCAACATCTTGACCCGGTATGTACTGGAGGGATATGGAACCCTCCTTACATAGGATTGTGAAACGCTCCCTCCTTACCCAGCGCTCTACCGGGGCCTCATCCCTCCAACCGGGGTAGTATTTATCGAATACATGGCTATATATTCTGCCGCCAAACATGTTCTTAGTCCCAATATCCTCCCCCCTCTCCAGGACGACTACCTCGAAGCCCTTCTTCGCCAAGAAATATCCGGCCGATAATCCAGCTGGCCCTCCACCGACAACGATTACATCGAATTTTTCCTCAGCCGACATCCCAATGATCAGCCCTTCTTAAGCCTCTCCAGTAGACGGGGTAGGACCTTATACAAGTCGCCTACTATACCGAGGTCAGCCTCCTCGAATATAGGTGCCTCCGGATCCTTATTAACAGCAACTATATATTTAGAGGCCCTCGCACCCATCAGGTGGTGTGGCTGGCCCGACACCCCAAAACTTATATATACCTTCGGCGATACAACGAGACCCGATATACCTATCCAGTGGTCAGCCCACCTATAATCTGCGGCTAGGGGCCTAGTAACGCTCCAGGCGCCACCTGTCAGCCCAGCCAACTCCTCTATCATAACCATATCCTCCCTCTTTCTAACCCCCCTACCAGCAACGACTACTAAATCCGCTGCCGTAGGGTCGTTACCCGTTACCTCCCTAGCTTTGAAGGAGACCTCTCCCACTGTCTCCACCGATACTTTCTCTATCTCCCCAAACCTCGCTGCAGGCTTCTCCCTCCTATCCCCCTTGACCACACATAGGGCAATCGGCCTCTTAAGCCGGATAGTTGATAAGGCGGTACCACCGAATACCAGTCTATCCACATCTATATATGCATCCGAAGGGGATATATCCAATACATCGGTAGCGAGTGTGGCGCTGGTCAAACCCATGTATATACCGGCCGCCACCCTCCCCTTATTCGTGCTAGGGAATAGGGCTGAATCGAACTCGGCCCCAGCTAAAATCTTTTTAAGTGAGTCCATGAGTATCTTCGGATTAAAAGTATGCTCAACAAGATATACCTTATCCATATTCTTCGCAGCCTCAACGGCGATCTCCTTGGAAAACGTGATACCTATATACTTTGTTCCATTCAACTTTCTGAAGTAATACTCGAATATATCCATCCACGTAAGGTCCTCAATATATGCAAGTATCTTCATATCACCTCAGCCTCCTTAAATAATTGTATTATCCTATCTACAGCCCGGTCTAAATCCTCCTCGCTTGCAACCTCTATAATCTCACGCCTCCTAGGTGTTACGTATCTCCTAGCCATCACCACCTCTACATTCCTTATATCATCCGTCTTAACCAACTCTTCGATAGGTATTGATTCATACCTCATCCTCTTAGCCCTAAGTATATCCCTCAACGTAGGTATTCTAGGTGTATTGGCCTCAGTAGTGACGGAGAAGAGGAGGGGTGGGGATAGCCTATATACATATATTCCATCCTCATAGGTAGCCTCGAGAACCAGTGAACCATCCTCGACAGTTACTTTATCGACCCCGAACGCCGCGTTCAGACCGAGTTGAGCAGCTAACGATGGAGGCACTATACTGGAGTGGGTGTCTTGGCTTGTTGCACCCATTATTATTATGTCATATGGCCCTCTATCATCGATGAAACGCTTAATGACTTTTGAGACTGTGTATGCATCTATATATAATGGTTGATCCACCTCTATCAAGTATGCCTTGTCACACCCCATTGCGAATGCATCCATCATCATCTTACTATGGGTTGTACCACTACCTATTGATAGTGCCTCGACCTCACCTCCAAGCGACTCCCTTAGCTGTAGAGCCGCTTCCAGGGCGCATCTATCCATGTCACCCATTATCATTGGGACGGCATCTAGAATGGGTTCACCAGTCCTCTCATCGAACTTCATCTGGTTGACGTCGTAGCTAAGCTTTATGGGGACAAGGATCCTCATAGGGTTCTTCACCATCAGGCCCTAATATTCTCCCTACCAAGTATATCCCTAGCGATGATTATACGCATAATGTTTTGGCCGCCCTCCGCACCGATGACGTAGGAGAAGGTCCCCAGCCACCCCCTATATATGTTCGACTCCTTCGTATATCCATAGGCGCCATACCATTTCAAGACTTCCTCATATATCCTTATGGTGGTCTCTGGAGCCTTTAGCTTCGCCATAGCAACCGGCACATTGAGATCCTGGGGCTTCAGCCCCGGCTTCCTCTCAATATATATCTTATCGGCTAGCCTAGCCGCCCTATATGTGAATAGCCTAGCCGCCTCTAGCTCAGTATATAACTCGGCATACTTGAAGTTTATACCCTGGAAAGAAGATAACTTCCTACCTTGGAACAGCTTCCGATTAATAAGCCACTCCTTCGCCTGGTCCAGGGCCCATCTACCACTGCCTATACATGCCGCTGCAACTAGGATCCTCGCGATATTGAAGCCCTGCATCACGTAGTAGAAGCCCTTACCCTCCTCACCGATGAGCCAGCCCTCATCCATCATGAAGTTATCCAGCTTGAAGCCGCCCGTGCTCAATCCACCCCTACCTATCTCATCGAATATAGTTGGCTCGAAACCCTCCCTAACCTCACCCTTCCACCTAGGTAGTAACGCGAATGCAGATATGTTTCTATGCCCATAGTCCCTGGAACCCGTCTTGGCGAGGAAGAACCATCCACCCCCCGTCGGTAGCTCGAGGACCTCCCTTACACCGCTTATATATACCTTCTCCCCAGTAACCCTCCAGCCTCCATCAACCCTCTCGGCAAACGTCTTTATACCAGCCACATCCGAGCCTCCATGGGGCTCCGTCGAAGCTATTCCGAAGAAGGCGTCCCCAGAAGCAACCTCCGGAAGTATTATGGACTTAAGCTCATCTGAGCCGAACTGATCCAATGCCATGGGCCATCCATTCTGGAGTAATGCATAGACAGCGATAGCCACCGCCGGGTCATGGTAGGCGATCTCCTCAGTAGCTATAGCGGCCATGGTCAGAGTCCCACCAACGCCTCCGAACTCCTCAGAGACCGGTATAGCGAATAGACCCTGCTTACCCATCCTGGATATCAAGTCGTTGGGTAGTTTACCGGACTCATCTACATCTACCCATATAGGCTCTATATATCTTTTACAGAACTCTCTAACAGCCTCTCTAAAGAGTTGCTCATCCTCACTAAACTCAAAATACATGGTATACACCTATTGACAGCCAAAAATACATTATTCAAATTGGCTATAGAAATAAAATATGGTT
>WAMZ01000049.1 GCA_015522055.1 Candidatus Geothermarchaeota archaeon | reverse complement strand
TAGTCTGCCTTATGTAATACTTAGTATAAGGGTATTACATACATATGTAAATATCCTATTCGATTTTAATAATTCAATACATGCTGGTAATAGTCTGTCAATGACGCGAATATTACTCTCATCTCGCCTAATAAAGTCTCAATTATTAGGCATGATTTAAAATGATGTTCCCTGGAAGGAAGGTTTCTGCTAAGGTTAGAGATAATGTAGTTGCATAGAATAAGTATTTTAAAAACGTGTTCCCGAAAAGTTTGATGACTGGTATTAAATATGATTTCCCCTCCAGCTATAACGATATTAATGTTACTGCATTCTGGGGCTAGAAATTGGTACATAAGCTAATTTGTATCAGCATTTTTGATTTTTCTAATGCTTAGGTAAGGGGCTCAGGTGGGTTATCAGCAGAATCATGGGCTGCTCAATATTTAGACCTTTTTTATTATCCATCCTTGTCTGAATTTTTCAGAAAGTAGAGGCCGAGGATCGCCAGTTTAAGTCCGGCCGGCCTCACCATCTTTTTTAGTTTCTTATTTCAATTGTTATCCTGTATAGTGTTGAGGATCTTAGTTCGATGGCTGTCGCCACTTTGTATGTTTTGTCGGTTAATTTTCTTATGGTTGTCCCTGCCTGGATCTCGCCGTTTATCGTTAGTTCAACTGCATTTATGGTTGTTGGGTATATGGGTATAACCGCTACCAACTCGGTGTCTCCTGGGTTGAGTATAAACTGATTGTTTAAGTATAGGGATCGGTTGACATATATTATATCTCCATCTTGGGTAACTAGTTTTAAATTAATAATTTCGAAGCGGAGTGGAGCTATGTCTTTATTGATAGGGTTATATTTTACATATACAAGGATTACTGATGGCTCATACATGACTATCTGGAAGGCTGTTCTATCACCCTCCTCTACAAGAGGCGTAGCCAGGGGGATTTCATAAAATGCACCCTTATCAGAATTCTCGGCCGACAATAACTTACCCGGTATATTGACATACATTTGTATAGAAACAAATATGATTGCGATGGCCAATGCGATACCTAATGCCGAACTTATGTAAGACCCTCGGTCCACCATCCCTCCATTCCTCCAAACCATATGAAGATGGTAAATCAATATAACTCTATGTTTTAGAACAGCCCTTCATATCCGGAGCCGGCGCCAGCTACGGATGCTCTCCCACAATCCATATATAGATGCCGTCAAGGACGATGCTAACGATACATACCAGAAAAGTTCATAGGGCCTCGGAAACAACAGTGTAAAAATAAGAATTGTAAGGAAAAAACTCGTATAAAACATGAATTTAGGTACAATACTACCACCGATTATAATGTACTCCCTAAGGAAATCAAGCCTAACACTCTTAACCAGATAATATTCACCATGCCTCCTCTCCAGTAGGCCATGCCTAACAAGCTTATCCAGGTGGTAGTAGGCATGGCTCGGGGTCTTCATATTAAGAGCCCTCATAACCTCACGTACACCGATATTATCCCTACCAGATCTAAGAATGTATAAATAGACCTTCAAGGTGGTGCCACGTATCTCCTCAGTAGCCATGCCCAATAAATGAAGAAACTATGCATACAATATATATCCAAATACTTTGAACATATGTTCAAAACTCTAGAGTAATATCTGTAACGAGGCATCCATATTATTCAGTGATAACCATGTCGAATAAAACAATAACCATTTATCTACTAATAGGAATACTGACGTTAACTGTAGCAGCCGCAGCATACCAGAGATGGGCTGAGAACCCCATTGGTGCACCTATGAGCAATATTAAACTCGATGTCTTCAAGTCAATAAATGAGATAAAGGAGTATCTCAGGAAAAACACATTAATACGTCTGGTACACACAACCGATATACTCCTATCAGGGCGTCCAGCGATCCCTGAGGCTGCGATACCCTTAGCAGAGATGACAACCACGAAACAGTTTGGGGAAAGTGTGGTCTTCAGTAGGACAAATGTACAGGTTGGGGGGATAGATGAGATTGACTATGTCAAGACGGACGGAACATACATATATTTCAAGAATGGGACAGATATACTGATAGCGAAGGCATATCCCCCAGAGGACCTAAGAATAATTGGAGAAATAACCATCGAGAACGGCAATATAAACGGCCTATACATCTATAGAGACAGGCTGGTAGTCATCACTTGGAGAGGGGGAAATTACTATATAATGGAAGAATTGGATAATAGACCTGCCTTAACAGCCTCAATAATACCACCCTCCACACCAACACAGCCTCATACAAACATATATATTTATGATATCACCAATCTAGAAGACCCGAGCCTAATCTACAACATATCCATATATGGCTGGTTGGTAGACTCAAGACTAATGAATGGCACTCTATATATAGCTACAGCTTCACAGGCCAAAACGGTCAATGACACAGTAGTACTACCATACTACATAATAGATGGGGAGAACATAAGCATACCTATAGAAAAAATATACTACATGAAGAATCTATTTGAATATAACTATCAATATACAACTATATTCACCTTCGACTTGGAAACGGGGGAACACGATGTAACTAGCCTAATGAGTGGCTCAACAAGCACACTATACATGTCATACCAAAACATGTACCTCGCACAGCCAATATACTCCGCATTCGAGGCATATCAGAATGTTCAGAGGAGGGTACATAAAACAGCCATCATCAAGATCGAGGTCAACGGCTTGGAGGTGGATCCAGTCAAGGTAGCCATCGTCGAGGGAATGATATCAGAGCAGCTCCAGATGGATGAATTCGATGGATATCTGAGGGTATCCACATATGTAATAGAATATATAGAAGATAAGTATAGGCTTAACGTAAAGATATACACAAACCTCTATATCCTAGATCAAGAACTTAATATAGTCGGTAAAGTGGAGAGACTGGCTGAGTCCGAGCAGCTATACGCAACAAGATTCATAGGCAACTACGCATACCTAGTAACCTTCAGAAGAATAGACCCACTATTTGTAATCAACTTATCAGACCCAACCAACCCACAGGTAGTAGGTGAACTAAAGATACCTGGATTCAGTGACATGCTACAGCCAATCGGGAAAGACCTTATCGTAGGAATCGGACATACCGACGAAATAGGTGGAATGAACCTAAAGATAAGCCTATTCAACGTAAGCGACCCAACAAATCCAACTGAAATCAGTAAAATAATAATAGGTGGGGGGTGGGCCACCAGCGAGGCTACATACAACCATAGAGCAATACTTATAACACCCTTAGAAGGGGTATTCGGGATACCAGTAGAGACCATGGAGACCGTAAAAACAGTGGTTAACCAATCCGGTGTAGTAGCGACAATCATAGGCCCATCACCAGTATATAAGTTTATAGTCATTAATGCAAGTGACGGCAGACTAGAGATATTAAAGGAGATAAATGTCACAATACCACTGTATAATACTGATTCCGGAGATGTCAATCCAGGCTTCAGGATGGTATGGATAGAATACACCAGAGGAATATACATAGAGGGCTACATATATGTAGTAACACCTTATGGCATATCAGTCGAGCCTCTAGAATAGAGGCCTAAACTATTTATAAATTAAGACCCTTGATAAACCACATCTTTACCCGGATTCTAGACCCCCATTGATGTAGATATAAATCCTAATCTAAGACCCATATTCAATAAATAGAGCCCCGGGCGGGACTTGAACCCGCGACCTCCGCCTCACTAGACATAGGGTTTACCAGGGCGGCGCTCTACCCACTGAGCTACCGGGGCACCAAAATCATAATTTATTGAATACAACTTACCAATTTATATTTGTTTTAACGTTATGTGGCTGGTTTAAATGATAAGGGAAGCTGTCATTCCCGCAGCCGGATATGGAACTAGGGTATCACCAGCAAGTAGAGCCGTCCCAAAAGAGCTGTTCCCCATTCCTATAAGGATTGGATATAGAAAACTATATTTGGTTCCAGCACTCCAAATTATTCTGCAGCAGTTGTATGAAGCCGGTATAGATACATTCTACATTATAGTGAACCATTATAAGAAAACTATTATTGAGGGGTATCTAAGACCAGACTATAATTATCTATATACGCTCATTGGTAATGGGAAGTTAGGCGAGGCATCACTACTAAATAAATTCTATGGTATACTGGATAGAATTAGGATTAATTATATAATTCAGGAGAGGCCACTCGGGGTGGGGGATGCGGTATATAGGTCGAGAGACTATGTAGAAGGGCAGTTCATGATACATATGGGGGATGACTTGATAATCAGTAGTCATAACGAATATGCTAGGATGATTAAGGAGCACACCAGGCTGGAGAGCGATGCTACTATACTGGTTCAAATGGTGGATAATCCTAGGCAATATGGAATTGTCGAAGGCGATGGGGATGACAACTATATCTGGGTAAATAAAATAATTGAGAAGCCAGATGTAGATACACCTAAGTATGCCATAATAGGAGTATACTGTATCAAGCCAGTAATATTCGAAGTGATGGAGAGCCTTTCGAAAAGGGGTGAGTGGGAGTTGACCGACGCCGTCCAGGAAATGATTGATCAAGGTTATAAAGTTGTGGCAATTAAGGCCAGTCCAGGAGCAACCCGTATTGACATAGGTAGGCCAGAAACATATCTAGAGGTATTTAGAAAGCCTATTGAGTTATGGTGAGTTGGCGCCGGGAGTGGGATTCGAACCCACGCGGGCCACAAGACCCACGGGCTATCCAGGTGGTCTCCAGGCCCGCCCCTTAACCACTCGGGCATCCCGGCACAATCCAGATATAATAAACATACTCAAAGTTAATTTAAGATTTATCTTGGTGGATAATCTACTTAACACTCCTCCACATGGGTGGGTAGAGCCCCTTCTCCATAACCACACGCTCCGTCGTCGTGACTACCCCACGTTCAACACGGGACAACTCATCCGCATCATACTGTGATATAGCTATGGCGACCAATTCACCTTTCTTCGTAACTATACCGACCCTCCCCCTCCTCCTAACATCATTTGTAAATGCAAGTACACCAGGGGCCTTTAGTTGAGCCCCATATATTATGGATGCCACAGCAGAATCCTTAATGACAATTATAGGATAGATCTTAAGTATATACTCAAGTGGGACTATTACTTTCCTCATCAGGGTAAAGTCGCCAGTCTCCCTCCATAGATAGACAGCCGATGATAAGTCATATAACGATGACAGGTATTCATCCTCAGAGAAAGGCCCAGCACGGACCCTCCTCAATTCAGTCATATGCGCCCCTACACCGAGAACCAAACCAATGTCATGAACATATTTCCTCACATAGAAGCCCGACTCACACTCAATCCTAAACAATACATCCCTCCCATCGACATCCAGTATCTCAGATGAATATACCTCACGGGTCCTAACCCTACGCCTAACGGAACTCCTAACCGGCGGCCTCTGATAAATCCTGCCTCTAAATAGATTGAAGACACGCTCAAACTCATCTAGATCGACATCACCATGTATATGCATAACCCCGACATACTCCTTTGGGGCCCCCACAATATACCTCATAACAACAGTAGACCTCTCAATACCCACTGGTAGAACCCCTGTAACCATTGGATCGAGGGTGCCCCCATGCCCCGTCTTAGATACACCCAATATCCTCTTAACCCAAGTAGTCACCTGATGGCTCGTGGGGCCCGGGGGCTTATCGAGATTAACTATTCCATATTTAATATAAAGCTCCTCAGGCCTATCCCATGGGTCGAAGCCGAAGCCGAAGTCCTCCTCTTCGGCAACTACATATAGCTCACGATCCCCTATGAGCCACCTAACACTATCTATATAACTACTCATCACCAACCGACTCCAAAAACCCGTCTATAATGGCAAATACGATTGAAGAAACGGCCTTAATGGAGTATGGATAAGTAGATATTACAAAGTCATATATCGATAAATCATTTAAATCAATGTCATAATATTTCTTGAACCTACGTATCTCCGACTCCTCCCGAGTCAGAGTCTCCTTATATACCTCATCAAACCCACGGTTCTCCCTAGCCGCTATCCTCCTAATACGGACATCGAGTGGGGCGTGGAACCAAATCTTTATATCCGCAATATCCTTCAGCATCCAGCCCGATAGAAGTGCATCAGCAACAACCCCACCCTGCCTAGCGATATTCTTTAACCTATCGTCAATGGCATAATCGATATCAGGCTTGGACTCAGCTAACCTAGACAATTCCTCAAGGGATAAACCCATATCCTTGGCTATATTCCTAAATATCATGCCGCTGGAGACATATCTCAACCCATATCTCTCAGCCAGAAGCTTAGCTATAGTGGATTTCCCCGTTCCATGGAAGCCTGAGACAGCTATAACCAACTTATCGGCCCCAACCAACGTTTAGCACCCCATCAGCAAAGGCTAGAACCCTAATACTCAATTACTAAGTAGTATACCAGGCAACAAATAATTAAAAATTATGGTTTAGCCTGTCTAGAGCTCTGGGAGAAGCAACTTTCTAATAATTATACCAAGCCATATAGATGCGATTATATACCAACCAAAGAAATCCAACGCAACCCCATAGAATGGTATGGGTATAGGTGATAATACGAACCTTCCCATGGCGCCATATAGTTGCTGGAGGAGCCACCATAGCAGCCAGAAAAGGAGGAATGTCACCGCCAAAGGCTTAAATGTACTAAAGCTTAGCTGAGCCTCCATCTTCTTAATCCCCTCCATCTTCTTCTCCAACTTCCTTATCTGCTTCTCATCCCTACTCCGGAGAGCCCGCATATATTCCTTCCTGACACTCTCCACAAATCGTTTCTTCTCGAGATACTCAGGGGTATATACCCAGTATTTATTCAGAATCGTCGATATGAGGTTCATGATGAGCGCGAAGCCAGTTATAACCAACATCGCGGTAATGGGGTCATGTATGCTCAAAGTCCCTCACCAACCTCGCCAATATACTATATAAATCTCTAGCCGCCTCATCGGCCCTCCCCTCCCTATTCTGGATATAGGCGACGGGACAGCTGGTCTGTACAGATAGTGATGCGGCCAACATACGGTTATATACTATATCATCTCTAAGCGACTCTACATCTGCGATATCCCTATACCTACTTTTATCACTCATACGCCTCTTGAGAATCTCGTCGGGCGAGGCCTCCACAACGATTATCTGGGCAATACTGAGGTAATCAAGGTTATTTACAGAAAGCCCCGGCCACTTCCCTCTTGGGGTAGAGATGAATAAGTGGGTATCAACCAGCAGTATATCATATTCCCTAGACAATTCTGAAATCTTCTTCGCAGCCTCCTTCTGTAGATCCAGTTGCTGGGAAACCTTGAGCTTTCTCATCTCATCCCTATGCTCGACCCAACCAAGCTGCTTAGCCGTCTCCAACATAACGGTGCCGTAATTCACAATCCCGACCCTAAATCCCTCCCCCCTCAACATCTCAATGGCCTTATCAACCACAGTTGTCTTCCCCACACCAGGCAAACCAGAGACTATGACGACAGCCCCCATCCATCTACACCTTAATCAAACGATGGAGAGCAGGATACATCTCCTCAATCTGCTCCCTCATAAGCAGCTGGTAATACTGCATCAATATATCGACCATAAGCAATATACCCATACCCCCACCGAACACACCAAATATCTGAGAGACACCAGCGATCAAACCTACGAAGAAACCACCTATAACCGTAACAACAGGTATATACTTATCCAGTAAAATACTTACTGAGTATGCACGCCTTCTAAACCCAGGTATCTGCATACCAGAGTCGATCAATTGCTGCGAGACCTTCTCAGACGATAGGCCGCCGACCTCAACCCACACAACCGCGAATACAATACCCATAATAATCATCATAATAATAAATGTCGTCGCCCGTATAGGGTCGGCTATGGCATCGAAATAACTCTCTGGAGGCATTAGATAATACATTAGACCCCCTGTCACCGTGTTATTTTCCATCTGTATTATCAGGTTGAAGAAGGGATCCGCATTATTCGGATTGAATGTAGACCACAGAATTTGGGACAACATCTGAAGGTCAGTCAATAATGTAAAGGCAAGGATTATCGGAATGTTAGACACATACAATAGCTTAATAGGATATACACTTCTTATACCCCTATACCTAGCCATTGAGATGGGGATCTCTATACGTATTCCCTCAGCATATAGAATTATAAATATAGTGGCCAAGGTAGCCAGCAACCCAATTATACTGGGTCTATTGAATGGACGGATCAATGCATCGGCTATATCTCCGGCGAAGCCCTTGACAACCATAAATGGAACGAGGCCGTAGGGCACCGTCTCACCATTCTCATCGATGATAAGAGTGCTAAACAGATTTGTAAAGATCGCCCTAGCGACGCCGACGGCGATAAATAGACTTATACCGCTCCCTATACCCCACCCCTTCTGTATCAATTCATCAAGCAGCATAAGGATAATCGTAGCGACAATCAGTTGGGTAAATATTATTGTTATGACTGGAAAAGTGAAGTTGGTTGGGGGTATTAGGCCAGCCAGTATAAACGCACCAGCCTCAATAATAGTTACAATTATAGTCAAAAATTTTGTGGCTGCAGTGAATACAGCCCTATCATCCGGGTTCGAGAAATCGAAACGTATAATATCTGCACCCGCCAACAACTGCATAATTAGACCAGCGGTTACTATAGGCCCTATACCCAGCTCCAATAGAGAGCCCTTACTAGATGCGAAGATTATCCTAGCATATTTGAAGGGGTCCTCGGCCCCCTTAGCAACACCATATAAGGGGATTGTACCCATTATCAAATATAGGACTAGCACCAAACCAGTCCATATAAACTTATCCCTAAGAGAAATTTTCTTTATCGGCTTCTTAACCTCCGGCAAGATATATGCAACTTGGCGAAAAAACTCCTTTACTACCATCCCACACCCGCCCTACTCCTCTATTAGAATTACCTCACCCCCAGCTTCCTCAATCTTCTTAATAGCCTTCTCACTAGCCTCTCTAACCATAACTTTAATAGCTGTCTTGACCCTACCCTTGCCGATCAGCTTATCAAAACCAAGCTCATCCAAATTCAGTACACCCTCCTTCGCCTTATCCAAAAATTTCTCTAGGTCACCAACATTAATTGCGTTTTTCTCAGGGAACCTTGATACAAAACCATGCCTACCAAAATGGTCAGGCTCATACTTCAATACATAAAACCACTTATGTTTTTTATATCCAGCCCTACCAAAGCCTCCCCTACCACCACTCTTCCTATGCTGCCCAACCTGCCCCCATCCATGATATCTACTACCCCTATACCACCGGGTCTTACGCTTACTATGAGGCATATAATCCACCTCAACACCCAAGTTTACCAAATTAACTAATACTAAATATTATTTAAAGCATTCTAAGGATAAGGCTGGATATATCCTCCCTATACCCAAGCTCCCCTCCAGCCTGCACAAGCTTCTTAGTCGAGCGTTTGAAGCCCCCTCTCGGTGGATGCAGCCTAAAGACAGGCTTAACGCCCTTCAGATCCACGAGCTTCAACTCCCCCTTAGCCAGCTTATCAGCCAACTCATCCACATCCATAGACAAGGTATTCCTAATATATTCCTCGGTCAAGGGCTTGTTACCGATGAGCCTCCCCCTCTTCAACAACATCTCCCTCACAGTCTCTTTATCTGCTGGGCCATATGCAATATAGTCCTTCGCCTTGAAAAGCATCCCTCTATAGGTCGGCGTATCGGGTACAATGGTAGCATGGAATTTTTTATGCAGCCTTAGACGCTTCAGGGTCTCCCTAATAT